>CAUDDU010000134.1 GCA_958448375.1 uncultured Collinsella sp. | reverse complement strand
CCTGCGCAAGACGAAGGCCACATTAAGTGGCCTTCTTTGCGTGCGGAACTCGCGACCAACCTTATGCCTCGCCCGCAGTCCCGGACCTTCCGGGTTCAAAGCGCGATACACCGGACTGGTTGTCTGATATAAAGATGGCGAAGGCCCCTTTCGGGGCCTTCTTTGTTAAAGGAATTCGCCTACTCGGTGGACTTCGGGTTCTAGGTCTACTCCGAATTGGTCTTTGACGGTTGTTTGGATGTCGCGGATGAGTTCGTCGACATCGGCGGCGGTGGCGTGGTCGGCGTTGACGATGAAGCCGCAGTGCTTCTCACTTACCTGCGCGCCGCCGACAGCATGGCCGCGCAGGCTGGCATCCATGATGAGCTTGCCGGCAAAGTAGCCCTCGGGGCGCTTGAAGGTGGAGCCAGCGCTCGGCAT
This sequence comes from uncultured Collinsella sp., assembly GCA_958448375.1. Classification (GTDB taxonomy): domain Bacteria; phylum Actinomycetota; class Coriobacteriia; order Coriobacteriales; family Coriobacteriaceae; genus Collinsella. The sequence goes on along the minus strand of CAUDDU010000134.1, from coordinate 3,516 downwards.
GTCGAGTGGCTGCTTGTCCTCGCGGCGCTGGCGGTAGTCGTCCATGTCGGCCTTGATCATCGCGGCGTTGCCCGGGGCGAGATTGAAGGTGGCCGAAAGCACGGTAAAGCCGTCGTCAGCGATGCGGCTCTTGCGATAGCCCAGGTTAAGCTCGTCGACATCGAACTCGATGATGTTGCCGCTGCCGCGGGTGCCGTCGTCGAGCATGCGGGCGGGCTTGTAGACGCGCACAGACTCCAGCACATCGGCCATGCAGGCGCCATAGGCGCCGGCGTTCATGTAGCAGGCGCCGCCGACCGATCCGGGGATACCCGAGATGGGCTCCATGCCGGTGAGACCGGCCTCGGCTGCCGCCGCGGCGACATCGGAAAGCAAGGCGCCGGCTGCTGCCGTAACGTGCGTGCCGTTGACCGTAATGTCGGAGAGGCCCTCGCCCAGTGCCACGACGATGCCGCGGATGCCCTTGTCACCGACGAGCAAGTCGGAGCCGTTGCCCACGATGGTGAGGGGCAGATCGCAGCGATAGCAGGTATCGAGCGTGGCGACGAGGCCCTGCTCGGTATCGGGCGTGACAAAGACGTCGGCCGGGCCGCCGATCTTAAACGTGGTGTGCTCGCGCATGGGCTCGCTCATCAGCACGTTGTCCTCGCCGGCAACGCCAGCGAGCGCGCACAGCAGGTCTTCGTTAAAAAAGTCGTTCTCGTGCATATGAATATCCGCCTTTTGGTGGTCGTCGTCATCAATCGATTGCAATATACCCCACCCGGACGGATTTGGTGCGCTGACGGCGATAAAACAGCCGTCCACCGGATTGGTAAAGTGTTTATCACCGAGGTAGAGGGGCAGTCGCTATACTTTCAAGAGATTGCGCGTAAACCCGGAAGGAGCGAGATGGCCAACAAAGTCACCCTCAAGCAGATCGCCCAGGAGGTGGGGCTTTCCCCCTCGTCGGTCTCGCTTGTTCTCAATAATCGGCCCTGTCGCATCTCGGAAGAAAACCGCAAGCTCATCAAGGAGGTCGCGGCGCGCAACCACTATGTCCCTAACCAGATCGCGCGCAGCCTGGTCATGCGCGAGTCGCGCACGCTGGGTCTTATCGTTCCCAATATCGAGAGCCGCTTTTTTGCCTCGCTCGCCGGCAGCTTGGAAAAGCGCTGCCGCGAGGATGGCTATGCGCTCTTTATTACCAGCTCGGGTGGAAGTGCCGACGACGATCTTGAGCTGCTGCGCCAGCTGGTGACGCGCGGCGTCGACGGCGTCTTTCTGGTAGTGGGTGACGAGTTCTCCGACGACCGCGCCCTGCGCGAAGAAGTCAGCCATCTGCCCATTCCGGCGGTAATGGTCGACCGTGCCATTGAGGGGCTCGAGTGCGACAAGGTGATGTTCGACCACGAGATGGGTGGCTACATGGCTACCCGCTATCTGATCGAGCAGGGTCACCGTCGCATTGCCTGCTTGGTTAATGCTCGCCGTTCCAATACGGGTCGTAAACGTCTTGCCGGCTACGAGCGTGCGCTGCGCGAGGTGGGGCTGCCGATCGACGCACGTTTGGAGTTTGAGAGCGAGTACTACATTCCGAGCGCATACGAGGCGTCGGAGGCGGTGCTCGCAACTGACGCCACCGCCGTGTTCGCAAGCTCGGACAACATTGCCCTCGGTTTGCTCAAGCGCCTGCACGAGATGGGGAAGAGCATTCCGGGCGATATCTCGGTGGTGAGCTATGACAACTCGGCGGCCGACGTTCTCTTTGAGCCGGCGCTGACCGCGATCGAGCAGGATCCTGGTGTCCTCGCGGAGCATGCTTTTGGCTGCATGTCCAAGCGCCTTGCCGGTAGGGGCGGCAGGCGTGCCGAAGAGGTCGTTCTGGAGCCGGCGCTTATCGTGAAGGGCAGTGTGCTCGAACTTACCGAATGTAGCTAAACGTACTTGTTTGTTTGCATAGATTGCATGCGGAGTGTCTGCTATTTGCCGGCAGGCACCCCGGCCCTCGTCCGTAAACTCTTCCGCTGAGCGAGCCATAGGTGCCACGCACCGATGTGATAAAGCGGCGGCTTGAAATTGGTGCTATATTCAGCTTGAGTTGTTTAATGCTAGTACGGGAGGCTGATATGGGGCTGTTCAAGAAGAAAAACCCGCAGGATGCCTTTGATCCCGATGTGTTTACCATCACGGATACGATTTTGGACCCGCCGCGGTTTACATTTTTGCCGGCTATCTATCAGGATGCCACGCGCCGCAAGTGGGCCGTGCATCAGCGCGGCGGCGAGCCGAAGATTTTTGACTATGCGGACGTGTTGCAGTGCGAAGTAGCCGAGGCGGGCGATCCGGAGGCCGATGAAGCGGTCTCTAAACAGGAATTTGCCCAGCGTATTCTGGCAAATCCCGCTAAGGCGGCAAAAATGAACGCTGCCAAACGTAATATGTGTCTTGGTATGGGCGTTGTTGTGGCGGTTCAGACGGGAAAAGACGAGGTTTCCAAATTAGAGATTCCCGTTATGACCGACGAAGTCAAACGCGATTCAAGTCTATATAAGTCGTATCGGAATGTCGCCGAGAGGATTAAGGCCGAATTTGATGCCATGGGAGGGCTGGCCTAATTTTGGCGGCATACGTTTCTGAATGAGGAGTCTGTGCAATGGCAGGCGAATCTTATGCAATTCCCCCCAAAGATCGTGCTGTTGAGGGAATTCTTTGGTATATCCAGCACCACCAGCTTGCCGGCGGCGATCGCCTGCCGGCCGAGCGCGTGCTGTGCGAAGAGATCGGCGTTTCGCGTACGGCGTTGCGCGCCGGTATCACGCGGCTCATCTCGTGTGGAACGCTCGAGAGCCGTCGCGGATCGGGTACGTATGTGTGTCCTCCCAAGCCGCTGAATATCTTCCAGGAAACGTATAACTTTTCCGATGCTGTGCGGACTGCCGGCCTACACCCCTCTTCTCGTCTGGTTTCCACCGGGACCATCGAGGCGGATGAGGCGCTTGCCGACAAGCTTGGGGTGGCTGTGGGCGCTCCTTTACTCCGCATGCAGCGCATTCGACTTATAGAGGGCGAGCCGGCGTCAATCGAGACCGCTCACGTTAACCTGTCCCTGTGCCCCGCGCTTCCCGAGCACGATTTTGAGTGTGAGAGCCTTTACGATGTCTTGCTCAAAGAAGGTGGCGTGCGCGTTGAGCATGGACGTGAGCATATCTCCATCTCGCGTTTGAACGCCGAAGAGGCCGAGCTGCTCCAGCAAGAAGAAGGAACGCCGGTGTTCTATGAGAGCTCGATCGAATTTGATAAGGACATGCGTTTTGTGGAGCATTGCAAATCGGTGATTTTGCCCACAAAGTTCCGCTTTGCCGATAACGGCGAAGAGAACGGCATGAGGAGCGTGGCAGGTGAACAATGGCTGAAACAGTAGATGCCACCCCGGTTTATATGCGCATTCGACGCCGCATCGAGGAACGTATCGAGCGCGGTGCATATCCCACGGGTTCCATGATTCCGTCCGAAAAAGACCTCGCCGAGGAATTT
>CAUDDU010000133.1 GCA_958448375.1 uncultured Collinsella sp. | reverse complement strand
AAGAACGGGACATGCTTTCCGAATGGAGGCTCAGACGGAAACTACGTCCCGGAATTCCGTTTTAAAGCGGGATGCGCTTTCCGAATGGCGTTCCAAGCGGAAACCGTGTCCCGGAATACAGCCTCAGAGTGGGACGCCGTTTCCGGCTGAGACCACCTGCCTGGACATCGATCTACGCCCGCTCCTGCAGGGCGTAGATGGACTTATCCATGTTGAACAGGTAAGCCACAACGCAGACAATAATGAACATCGGCAAGTTACCAAAGCCGAAGACTTCGCAGCCAATAAGGATGGGTGCGAGCAGCGTATTGGTGGCGCTGCCAAAGACGGCTGCGTAGCCCAGTGAGGCGCAGAGCTCGACGGGCATGCCGAGAATCCCGGCGAGTACGACACCCAGGCTGGCTCCGATGGAGAACAACGGCGTCACCTCGCCACCCTGATATCCTGCGGCAAGCGTGGTAATGGTGAGTGCGAATTTGAGTGCCCAGTCCCAAGGTATGATGGCGACCTTGCCGTCACCGTCGAGCGCCGCGGATATCAGATTGGTGCCAAGCCCGCAGTATCGACCCTGCCATAGTGCGAACAGAATCGCCGATAACGCGATGCCCATAACGGCGATGCGTGCATAGGGGTTGGGGAACAGCCGCGCCGCAAGTGTTTTGGCATGTGCAAGGCACCAGGCAAAGGCGCCGCCCACCATACCAAACGCGATGCCCAACAGTGCCAGCCGTCCAAGACCGGGGAGGTCGAGCGCATACGAGGCGGTAACGGCGACCTCGAACTTCTCGAGCCCCAGGGCGCCGGAGGTCATGCTTGCGGCAAGTGAAGCCGTAAGCGCGGGGAGCAACGCGCGGTATTCCATGCGTCCGGCGACCAGCACTTCGATAGCAAAGACCGTAGCAGCGAGCGGCGTTCGAAAGAGTCCGGCAAAGCCAGCGGCCATACCAATGAGCAAAAACGTGTTGCCGGGGTTTCGGAAAGGTAGACGCCTGCCGATCCAGTGCGAGACGGTTGCACCAATCTGCACGGCCACGCCCTCGCGCCCCGCACTGCCGCCAAAGAGGTGCGTCCCCCACGTGCTCAACATAATGAGCGGCACCAAACGCGGGGAGATGGCATCCTCGCGTCCGTGACCTACGTCAAATACCAGGCTCATGCCCCGATCGGTGCCTTTGCCCCAGGTGCGGTAGGCAAATACGATGGCCAAGCCCATGAGGGCGAGGAAGGGAAGGAGCAGTGCGATGTGTTCGTCGCGGAAGGCGCCGATTGCCAGAAGCACGCGTCCAAAGAGTGCGCAGATGGCGCCAACGATGATGCCGATAGGGATTCCGACGGCACCCATAAGCACGAGGCCGCTATAGGTGTTGAGCAAGCGTTTGATTCTGCTCGATGCGTTGCTTTCCGACATTTTGCTTTCCGACACTTGCTCTCTTGATAGAAAAAGAGCTGGAGTTGCGCATCGTTGAGAGGCTTTCCAGCTTTAGCAAAACAAACTTATAAGATGCGACGGGCCGCGTCAAGATAATTGCTTGACAGCCTAGGAGGCGGCTGGTTGGCTGGCTTAAAACCTAGCGCGTGAAATGACGCTCCACGCTATTCAGCGCGCTTGATAGGATGACGAACCACGGTCTTAAGTTTCTCCGGCGCACACTTGCGTGGATCGGAGAGATAGATTTCGTGATGTAAACGGGTATCTGAGAAGTCGGGGACATAGCCCTGCTCGGTCGCATATTCATGCATGGCGTCTACGGTTGCCGGCTCGCTGTCGTAGGGTCCGGTATGCATGCATTGAACGCAGAGACCCTCGTCAACTTTAAGCAGCTCGACGGCAGAAAAGTCCAGTTTCTTTTTGGCCGTGGCTTCCGCGACCGCCCAGTCAAAGTCATCCTGAGTGACGAAATCGGGCAGGCGGATGCACGAGATAAAGTTGAAATCGTCCTTGCGTACATAATCGATGTCGCCGCTCGGGGAGTCTTGCCACCAGAAGCCCTCGAGCGGCGGTACCACAAAGTCGAAATAGCCCTCGATACTCCTTGAGCCTTTCTTTGACATCTTGACGGTATAGGCGATGCCGTAAAGCAGCGGCAGGGCATTTTGATACTCGCCACCTTCGGTATTTGGGTCGCCCTTTCCGCGAACGGCAACGTAGCTCATAGGCGGGACAGTTATGATACTCGGCTTGCTTGCAGGTCTGTAGAGCTCCTTGCATTCCTTCTTAAAGTCGAACGCCATGTTGGCCGCCTTTCTGCGTATTGGCCTGCTTAGATAGCGGAATCATATCATAGAAACGAACAGTTGTTCGAATGATTTGGCTGACAGATTGAGATGCGTGCGTTGTGTTTGGCGGTCGGCCTGACCCCATCGATGATTTCTCTGCCTCCCCGGCGCCTCATCTATAGCTGCCGTTTCCCCATATAGAACCTGCCAAAATAAACCCGTCCCTTTTTAGTCGGTGCGAAATGGGTAATACTAAAGAGTTATCCGACCAGATGGGAACCGATCGATGGCTTATATCGAATTCAAAGACGTCATCAAGGCATACGGCGAGGGCGACGCCCGCATTCACGCACTCGACGGCGCGAGCTTTACGGTCGAGCGCGGCGAGCTCGCCATCATTCTGGGTGCTTCGGGTGCCGGCAAGACCACGGCGCTCAACATTCTGGGCGGCATGGATACGGCGACCTCCGGCACCGTGACGGTGGACGGGCGCGACGTGAGCTCCGCCAACGAGGCTCAGCTCGTGGAATACCGCCGCGCCGATGTCGGCTTTGTCTTCCAGTTCTACAATCTGGTCCCCAACCTGACGGCGCTCGAAAATGTTGAGCTTGCGGCGCAAATCTGCCCCGATTCGCTCGATGCCGAGCAAACGCTTTGCCAGGTTGGCTTGGGTGAGCGCCTCGCCAACTTCCCCGCGCAGCTTTCGGGCGGCGAGCAGCAGCGCGTGTCCATTGCCCGCGCGCTGGCAAAGAACCCCAAGCTGCTTTTGTGCGACGAGCCCACGGGCGCACTTGACTATAAAACCGGCAAGCAGATCTTGCAGCTGCTGCAGGACACTTGCCGCAAGCAGGGCATTACGGTCATCATCATCACCCACAACTCCGCGCTGGCGCCCATGGCCGATCGTCTGATCCGCTTTAGGAGCGGCCGCGTGGAGAGCGAGACGGTCCAGCAAAATCCCGTGCCTATCGAGACGATCGAGTGGTAGCGCCCATGGACCAAGATCGCCAAAACAGCCTACGCCACGACGCGCAGAATACGGAGCGCGAGCAGGATTTTACGACCTACCGTACCGCTCAAAGCTCAAACGATATGGTGCCGACGGTTTTTCGCCGCGGCATCTACCGCACAATCCGAGGCAGTCTTAAGCGCTTTTTGTCCATCGTGGTCATCACCGCGCTCGGCGTGAGCGTGATGTGCGGCCTTAAGGCGGGCTGCGAGGACCTGCGCGATTCGGTCGACGCCTATTTTGACCAGCAGAATGTCTATGACATTAACGTGCAGTCGACCTATGGCCTTACGCGCGACGATCTTGCGGCTATCCAAGAGGTCGACGGCGTCGAGACGGCCGAGGGCATCTACGCCGAGACCGCCTACACCGCCGTGGGCACAACGCGCGAACGCGTGGTCGTGCAAAGTCTCTCCAAGGAGAACATCGATCAGCCAGTGCTCGTGAACGGCGATTTGCCCGAGAGCGCCGATGAGGTCGCGGTGACTTCGAAGTTCCTGAAGGCTTCGGGCAAAAAGCTCGGCGATACGGTGAGTTTTGCCGCCAATGACGCGAGCTCGTCGAACCAAAGCGCCAAGGATCAGTTTGCCGCGGGCGAGTACACCATTACGGCCGAGGTCCTCGATCCTACCGACGTGAGCTCCGACTCGACAGTCAACGCCTTTCGCGCCGCTTCGGCGGCGGACTATAAGTTCTATGTGAGCGAGGACGCCGCGACATCTTCTTCCTA
>CAUDDU010000132.1 GCA_958448375.1 uncultured Collinsella sp. | reverse complement strand
AGGGCGGCTTGGGCTAGGCGGGCTTCGGCGGCCTCCTCGGTGACGCCCAAGGCCACAGCGAACTCCTCGATGGAGCGGCGCTTGGCTTCCTTGAGTACGCGCATGTAGTAGGAGCTGGGCTTTTTATCAGCTTCCTCGGCCTGGCGAATGCGGTACATCATGGTCTTTGCCACGCGGACCGTCTCGGGCGCGCCCAGCTTGAGCTGCTGCTTAAAGTGCGTCTCCTCAAGCGAGCTGTTGCGCTCGGTAAAGGTGTCGCACTCCAGCTCGTCATAGTGGCTCAGCAGGTGCTCGGCATCTTGCTGCGAGATGGCGGCGTGCAAACGGTCGGCCTGCGCCACGGGGTACATGAGGATCGTCTGCGCATGTCCCTGCTTGGTCTCGAGCAGCAGCATGGGCTGCGGCGTATCGTCCCTAAAACCGACGACGGTGCAGACTCCCTGGCCCGGATGAATGACGTGTTGACCGATTGAGAACATGCTACCTCCAACTTATACGAATTTACGTATGTCTAGAATACCACGCTGACGTGCGCAAACCATCACTTTATGCAGGAAAAGCACACAACTCCGATAGGTAAGAGTATTCGATAAAAGACGCAGCTCATTCACACCTTTATGCATTTTCAACGCGTGCATAATTTGCAGGCAGACTGGCATCTTTGAGTGACTCCATACAAGCTGTAGTCAATTTTGTGCATATGCAATATCTATTAGCTTTACCCTGCGACAGTAGCTACCGCTTGTGATAGAGTGCTACAAACTCTGGCTTTTGCCCTACGAGTGACCAAGAGCTCGGGGGCTTTAACACAAGGAGGACCTATGCCCGAGAAGATTGAAGAGCTGGTACGCGCTGCGCTTGCTGCGGCCCAGGAGGCCGGCGACCTTTCCGCATTTGAACTTGACGATTGCGCCATCGAGCGACCGGCTGACACTTCTCATGGCGAGTGGACCTCTACCATGGCCCTGAAGTCCGCCAAGCTGGCCCATTGCGCCCCGCGCAAGATCGCCGAGGCCATCGTTGCCCATATGCCCGAGGACCCCGCGATCGAGAAGGTCGAGATCGCAGGCCCCGGCTTCATCAACTTCTACCTCTCCGTTGCCGTCAAGAATGCCATCTTTGGCGAGGCCCGCGAGAAGGGCATGGACTTCGCTAAGTCCAACGTCGGTGGTGGCCTGAAGACCCAGGTCGAGTTCGTTTCCGCTAACCCTGTCGGCCCCATGCACATCGGCCACGGCCGCTGGGCCGCTCTGGGCGACTCGCTCTGCCGCGTCATGGACCACGCCGGTTACGACATCCAGCGTGAGTTCTACATCAACGACCACGGCTCTCAGATGAACACCTTCGGTAACTCCATCAGCACGCGCTATATGCAGCTTGCCGACATCATCGCCAAGCAGGGCGTGGATATCGACGAGGCTCACAAGCTGCTGATCGCCGACCGCGACGCCTTTGTTGCCGACGAGAACGACGAGCACCCCGAGACCCATCCGTATCAGGACAACTTTGCCGAGACTCTGGGCAAGGACTCCTACGGCGGCGACTACATCATCGACGAGGCTGCCGAGTTCTGGCGCACCGACGGCGACAAGTGGGTCAACGCCGATCCGCAGGAGCGCATGGAGAGCTTCCGCGAGCGCGGCTATGTGAAGATGGTCGACAACATGCGCGACCTCTGCCACGCCGTCAATTGCGACTTCGATCGTTGGTACTCCGAGCGTTCGCTGTACGTGAAGGACACCGAGGGCGAGACCGCCGGCACCTCCGCCGTCGACCGCGCTTTTGAGAAGCTCGACAAGATGGGCTACCTCTACACCAAGGACGGCGCCCTGTGGTTCCGCTCCACCGACCTGGGCGATGACAAGGACCGCGTCCTGATCAAGTCCGACGGCGAGTACACCTACTTCGCCTCCGACGTTGCCTATCACTGGGATAAGTTCCAGCGCGTCGACCACGTCATCGACATCTGGGGTGCCGACCACCACGGCTACATCGAGCGCGTCCGCTGCGTCTGCGACGCTCTTGGCTATCCCGGCAAGTTTGAGGTTCTGCTGGGCCAGCTCGTCAACCTGCTGCGCAACGGCAAGCCCGTCCGTATGTCCAAGCGCAAGGGCACCATGGTGACCCTGCAGGAGCTCGTCGACGAGGTCGGTTCCGACGCCGCCCGCTACACGCTCATCTCCAAGAGCTCCAACCAGATGGTCGACTTCGATATTGAGGCCGTTAAGAAGCGCGACAACTCCAACCCGGTCTATTACGTGCAGTATGCTCACGCCCGCGTGTGCTCCATCCTGCGCCGTGCCGCCGACGTTACGCCCGAGCAGGCTGACGAGATGGGCATGAAGGCCGTCGCCGCCAAGGCCATCGGTGAGAACGTCGATTACTCGCTGCTGACCGACCCGACCGAGCTCGCCCTTTCGCGCAAGCTCAACGAGCTCACCGACCTCATCGCCAGCTGCGCTCGCGACCGCGCCCCGTTCCGTCTGACGCACTTTGCTGAGGAACTCGCCGGCGACTTCCACAGCTTCTACGCTGCCTGTCAGGTGCTGCCGAGCGAGGGCCGTCCCGTCGACCCCGAGCTTTCGCGTGCCCGTCTGGCCGCTTGCGATGCCGTCCGTGTGACGCTCGCCCTGGTGCTCACCCTCGTTGGCGTTTCCGCGCCCGAGCAGATGTAAGCTACGGGTCATTTGACCGTACAGACTTGGTTTAACTAAGCCTTGAAAGCCCGATCTCCCACGGAGGTCGGGCTTTTTGCAAACGCCGACGTATTGACGAATTTGGAACTGCTGGAAATACGAAACTATGCCGGTTTACTACGATGAAATGAGAAATTCCAACTACGCCGGCTTTTCGCAAAAAAGTGCAAGGCATCTACCTGCGGTTTTAGTTCAACAAGTTTCGGAGTGATCGCGGTTGAGCGATTCATCGTAGTAAACCGCCACAGTTTTGGCGGAGGCAGTCAGATTTGTGGGTGTTAAACCAAAGATTGTCCCTTTTGACTAGTCGTTTAAGAACGTCCTCAATGACTAAGTTGCAGGTGGTTGCGGTTGTGTTACACTAACGCTGCGTATATGACGCAAATATCTCGATACAGATCAATGATGTCCGTCGGTATTTGACGGAGCTAGACTGTTTAGCCGCCCTGAAGGTTTATGCAGGGAGCATGTGATCACAGGGCTTGAAAAGAAAGTTGAGCAAACACTGTGTCTGATCAACAGCAAGAAAACGAAATAACGACGACGCAAGCCGCTCCCGCTGCACCGGTTGCGTTGGACCAGGTCGCGGCGCCCGCGCAAGCCTCGGCTCCTGAGACGCCTAAGGCTGCTTCGACGCCTACGCCTTCAGCGGCTGAGAAGGCCGTGCCTGCAACTGGTGAGGAGGCTGCTCCGGCAAAGCCCAAGCGTACGCGCCGCACGGCCAAGTCTGCTGCTGACGGCGAGGAGGTCACCAAGCCCAAGCGCCGTACCACGCGCACGACGCGCGTCAAGCGCACCGTTGCAGCTGACTCCTCGGAGCCGATTTCCGATGAGGTCGCGCAGGCGCGTGCGTTGGCGCAGATTAGCGAGGCTCAGGTGGTGCGCGCCCGCCGTCGTGCTGCCGAGCGCGAGGCCGCGGCTCTGACCGAGCTTGCAGCTCCGTCTGCGCCCGAGACACCTGCCGCCGACCAGCCGACCGAGAAGCCGGCACCGCGCACACGCCGTCGCACGGCTGCTAAGGCCGAGCAGGTTGCCGATCAGGTAACCCTCGAGCTCACCGAGGCTTCGGTTCGTTCCGCGGCAGGGGAGGGCGCATCGCCTGCTGAGTCCGCTGCGCCTGTCGAGGCCAGCGAAGTTCCCGTTGTCGATCCGGCTTTGCGCCCGCACCGTCGCGGTCGCAAGCCCAAGGCCTTCGTCGAGGCAGAGAAGGCCGCAGCCGCAGCTGCAGCCGCCCCGGTGGTGTCTCCTGTTCCAGATGCCCCG
>CAUDDU010000131.1 GCA_958448375.1 uncultured Collinsella sp. | reverse complement strand
CGATCTCGCAGGCGATTTACGCACAGCGCCTATCTTGTCAACGTGCCGAGGGCCCCGTCCGCTATACGCAGCTCGGCATCCTGAGAACCGTGATGCCTTTTGCGGAAACCCCGGAGATGCGATCGTTCTCGGAGGCGATTCTCTCGCCGATACGTGAGCACGACAGCGAGCATGGCAGCGAACTGGAATCCACACTCGCCGCATTCATCGAGAACGACCGACGTATCGAGCGAACCGCCAAGCAGACGAGCCAGCACCCGAACACGATTCGATATCGCCTCGATAAGGTGACAGCCCTCACCGGACTGAGCTACAAATGCGCCCCGGAGATGGAGCAGCTGTCGCTCGCCTACGCCATCGAACGCGCTCGCTCGCTTCAGTAAGCCCACCCCGCCTTGAAGTTAGGAGCGGCGGGCGCGAAGCTTTTCGTAGCCGTCGGCGAAGAAGGCGACCGTGGCGGCGTCGGCCTCCGCGGCGTCCGTCTCGGTTGCGGGAACCACGCCGTGTTCGTCGCTCACCAGGAACAGGGCACCCTTGAGCTGCGCGGGAATGTCTACGCGCGTGACCGGGATGCCCTTGGTCTGGGCCAGCTGTTCGATGAGCGTCGCCGTGCCGCACAGGCACTCGTCCGCCGGCGCCACAAAGGCAAGCTCGCCGTTGTTGACGGCGGCGAGCAGCTCGGGCGCCACGCCGGTCTCGTCGGCTTCGGAGCGGGCCTCGGCAGAACGGGCACGCAGCGCCTTGGCCGACGTGTCGGCCAGCGGCTCGTACTCCCCCACCGTCATGGCGGCATTGCCGTTAACGTCGATCACCAGCATGAGCACGCCGTCGCGTGCGGTGTAGTCGCCCTCGGCAAGTGACCACTCAACGTGCTGTTTGGCCCAACTGAGCATGTTATGGGTAAGTGGCTCGCCCTGCACCAGACGCTCGGACAGCGCGCGGATGTGACGGTTGAGCATGGGCACCTTTTTGTTGGACATACGCCAACGGCAGATGAGCGCGGGCTTGTCGAGCGTGAACTTCTCGACCGCCTCTTGATTGGCGCAGAAATCCTCGTACGCACGCTGATCCTCGGCATTGCCAAACAGCTCGGCATCATCAATCTGGGGCATGGTTGTACCTTTCGTGTTAGTCATTCCGTCCTCTTATACCAAAAAGACGGCCCTCCAAACGGAGCGACCGTCTTTTGCGGAGATTATTTTGTCCCAGGGCGGAACTTAGTGGCGGAAGTGGCGGGCGCCCGTAAAGACCATCGCAATGCCATGCTCGTTGCAGGCCTGGATGCTCTCGTCGTCGCGCTTGGAGCCGCCGGGCTGGATGATGCAGGTCACACCATGCTCGGCAAGCACGTCGACGTTGTCGCGGAACGGGAAGAATGCGTCGCTTGCGCAGGCAAAGCCGCCCTTCTCCACGCCCTCGCGCTCGCAGAAGTCCTCGGCACGCTCGCAGGCCAGCAGCGCAGAATCCACGCGGTTGGGCTGGCCCGGGCCCATGCCAATGCCAGCCTTGCCCTTGGAGACCAGGATGGCGTTGGACTTAACGCCCTTGCAGACCTTCCAGGCAAACTCGAGCTCGGCCATCTCGGCGTCGGTGGGCTTGCGGTCGGTGGGGAACGTAAAGGTCGCGGGGTCCTCGGTCACGTGGTCGACCTCCTGCACCAGCATGCCGCCGTCGACGGAGCGCAGCTCCACCTGGGCGCCGTGGTCCACGCCGCCGGTAGCCAGCACGCGCAGGTTGGGGCGCTTAGCCATACGCTCGAGTGCCTCGGCGGTGTAGCTCGGGGCGATAATGACCTCGACGAACTGCTTGTTCTGATCGGCGAAGTGCTCAACCAGTTCAAAGGGAACCTCGCGGTTGCAGGCGATGATGCCGCCAAAGGCGCTCTTGGGATCGCAGGCGAAGGCGCGGTCGTAGGCGGCCGTGATGTCCTCGGCAACGGCGGAACCGCAGGGGTTCTGGTGCTTGAGGATCACGCAGGCCGGCTCGTCGAACTCGCGGACCAGGTTCCAGGCGGCATCGGCATCCAGATAGTTGTTGTAGCTGAGCGGCTTGCCCTGGATCTGCTCGGAGCCCACGAGCGGGAACTGCGAGCTCGCGGTGTTCTCGCAGCCCTCGGCAAAGCGGTAGACCGTAGCCTTCTGCTGAGGATTCTCGCCATAGCGCAGGTCGTCGACCTTCTCCAGCGAGATCTCGAGCTTGGCAGAGGTGTCCGCCACGTCGCTTGCCTGGGCGGCAAGCCAACGGGAGATAGCCGTGTCGTAGGCGGCGGTGGTCTGGTAGACCTTCACCTGCAGGCGACGACGGGTGGAAAGCGTGGTGCAGCCACCGGTCTCGCGCATCTCGGCCAAGACGACGTCGTAGTCGGCCGGGTCGGAGATGACGGTAACGCTCGCGGCGTTCTTGGCGGCAGAGCGCAGCATGGAGGGGCCACCGATGTCGATGTGCTCAATGGCATCCGCGAAGGTGACTTCGGGGTTGGCGACGGTCTTCTCGAACTCGTACAGGTTGACGACGACCAGATCGATCAGCTTGATGCCGTGCTGAGCCGCCTCCTGCATGTGCTGCTCGGAATCGCGACGGGCAAGCAGCGCGCCGTGAACCTTGGGATGCAGCGTCTTGACGCGGCCGTCCATCATCTCGGGATAGCCCGTGAACTCCTCGATGGGGGTTACGGGAACGCCCGCGTCCTCGATGGCACGAGCCGTGCCGCCCGTAGAGATGATCTCGACGCCAAAGTCGTCAACCAGCGTCCGTGCGAAATCGACGACGCCCGTCTTATCGGTAACCGAGATCAACGCGCGTGCGATCTTCACATCAGATCCCATGCAGTCCTCCTGTCTGGTACGCCGCCGTGCTCTGTGAGTCGGTGATACGTCGATCTGCAGCGCTCGCGCAGCGGCATTGAAAATACTGATTTAATGTAGCGCATCGAGCGCGACGATGCACCCCGCAACGCGCGGCTGTGCAGAAAAAGCTTCGAGCGGGGGTATGGGCGTGGCACCGGGCGCGGTGAGTTCATGGAACACAGCGGCACCATAATTAGATGCCAACGGCGTGGTAGAACTGTGCTCGATATGCATCCGCAATAGAAAGAGGCACCATGGTCTCGCGGGTTCTCTACCGACCGTTTGATACCGAAGATTTCGACGCCATCGCGCTGATCTTGCAGCAGCTTTGGCACAACAACTCGGATAACGATGAGTACAACCGCCTTGAGGCCGCGTGCGATCTTGCCTACTGCCTTTCGTCATCGACGTTTTCGCAGGTTGCCGTAATCGACGGTCAGGCGCGCGGCATTGCGCTTGCACGCGCAGGACAGAGCTCCGGCGTCACTATCAACGAACATTGGATGGATACTGAGCGTGCACTGCTGTCGCAAATGCGCGAGCTGGAGCCCGATGCCTGCGCCGAATATCTCTCGTTTGTGCGCGCAACCATCCGAACCAACAACCGCCTGCTCGAATGCAGCCCGCTGCCGCACGACAACGAGGTCACGTTGCTTGCCGTGGATCGCGATGTCCACGGCCTGGGCGTTGGCACGGTTCTGCTCGACGCCGCAATCTCGCATCTGTCCTCGCGCGGGGCGACCAGCGCACACCTGTACACCGACTCCAACTGCTCGTGGAAGTTCTACGAGTTGCACGGCTTTAAGCGCACCGCCACGCACCGCGCCAACCGCGAGGAACGCCGCCACGCCATGCCGCGCGAAAGCTTCCTCTACGAGCTGGACCTAACCGTCTAGGCCCAGCAGCCATACCTAGTCGTTGGGGACGTTCTTAAATGACTAGTCGTTGGGGACAGTCTTCGTAGGTAGCGCATAAAAATGGGATGGGCTTCCCCGACGGCTGTCGAAAAAAGCCCATCCCATGATTTACGACCGTTAGAACGTTCCGCCGCCGCCTCCGCCGACGCCGCCGCCTCCGCCGCCCGAGCCGCTGCCATCACCGTCCCCGGGGCTGGAGGGC
>CAUDDU010000130.1 GCA_958448375.1 uncultured Collinsella sp. | reverse complement strand
AATCTTCTCCGTAAAAGAAATGGATGCGCTGAAGCACATTGAAGAGCGCCAGACCGCAACCTCGCTTGATGGAGCCGTCGGCGGTAATGCTCTCGGGCTCCTCTCGGCGATGCTGCTCAAACAGATGCGCGCAGACTTCTTCGTTCATACCGATGCCGTCATCTTCGACGATGATCTCCAAGCCGTCATCGGTCTCAAAAGCCCTAACACGAATAGAAAGCGGCTCGGTCTCGCGCTGCGCATGCTTGATGCAGTTTTCGAGCAGCGGCTGCAAGATAAACGGCGGCACCAGGCTGTCGCGCACCTCGAAGTCGATGTCAACCGAAACGCGCAGACGGCCGTCGCCATACCGGGCCTGCATAAGATTGATATAACGGGTGCCCTGTTCCACCTCGTGCTCGAGCGTGGTGAGCGTATCGGAATCAGAAAGCGTCTGACGATAGTAGTTGGAAAAGTCGATCAGCAGCGATCGCGCCTTGTCGGGCTCGGTTCGAACGAGCGACACAATCGTGCTAATGGTATTGAATAGAAAATGCGGGTCGACCTGCGACTGCAGGGCGCGTAGCTCAACGCGAGCTGTGAGCTCGTCCTGGCGCTCGAGCTCAAAGCTGGCGAGCTGCGTGGAAATGAGATCGGCAAAACCCGAAGCAAGGGCCGTCTGGCGCATATCGATGCTGCTCAGGCGGGGGTAATACAGCTCGAGCGTGCCCACACAATGCCCGCGCACGGCAAGCGGCGCGACAATGCCGGCGCGCAGGCGGGGAAAATAGCCACCCGTCTCATTGGAGGTGTCACGCGAAAACACGCTCTGCTCACCCGTCTCAATCACGTTGAGCGTGGTCTTGAGCACTACCGGGGTGCCGGCAGGGCACTTTGCCGAGTCCTCGCCCCAGCTTGCCAACACCTGTTTGCCATCGGTAAAGCAGATGGCGGAGGCGATGGTCTCGGATAGGATAATTTTAGAGGCACCCAGGGCCGCTTCGGGCGTAAGGCCGCGCGACGTGTAGGCGAATAGTTTTGATGCGATGGCAAGCGTACGGTCGGTTGCGCTCGATGTGAGGTCGTCGGGGACCACAAAGACATACGAGAAAAAGAAGCACAGCATGACCAGGCCGGCAATAACGACAACGCCCGGAACGGGATTGGGATTATCGGTTAAATCCCAGATAAGCAGCAGAATAAGCGCCGGAACGACAACACCGAGTAGGATGGCCTGGACCACATGCTGGGCCGTACGAAAGACCTTGGTAGAGTTGTAACTCTTGCCCAGAATCAGCCTGTTTAAATCCACCGTCATCCCCTTTTATCTACCACACCCATAGCAATAAAGAGGGCCGCAAGCGACCCTCTCCATTGCATTATGCAATCAAAAACTGTGTTTTACATCCAGTCATCGACAAACGGTATCTTAGGCGCTGTATTTGTTGGCCTCGCCAAAGGTGCCAGCCTCGACGATCCAACCGTCCTTCATGATGACGTCCATGTTGTCGGTGTTGAGCACATGGATGTCGGCGGCGACGTCACCGTTGACGACCAGCAGGTCGGCGCACTTACCGGCCTCGATGGAACCGGTCTCGTCCTCGATGTGGCACATCTTGGCGCCGTTGAGGGTGGCGCAGGTGATGGTCTCTACCGGGGTGAAGCCGATCTTGTCGACGAACTCGTACATCTCCTCGATGGAGCAGGTGCCGTACGGGGTAACGAAGGAGAAGGAGTCGGAGCCGATCGTCATGACGACGCCACGCTTCTTGGCCTCGCGCAGGCAGTCGTAGTTGCGCTGCAGCTCCTTCTCGACCAGGGTGCCCTCGTACTTGTCGTGCAGCTCGGGGACGTAGACGGGCGGATAGGTGGCGTACCAGGTGGGCAGGAAGGCGATCGTCGGGGTGAAGAAGGTGCCCTGCTCGGCCATGAGGTCCATGGTGCGCTCATCGATATCGAAACCGTGAATCAGCTGCTCGCAGCCAAAGCGGACGGAATCGTAGGCAGCGGCGTGGTTGTTGTAGCAGTGGCTCCACACGGGGATACCGACCATCTTGGCCTCTTCGACCACGGCCTGGATCTCCTCGGAGCAATAGTGCTGATCGCGACCGGAGTCCCAGCGCCAGATGCCGCCACCGGTAGCCCAGATCTTGATGGCATCGGGGTTTTCGCGCAGGCGACGACGGACGGCCTTGCGCAAATCCCAAGGGCCATCGACCTGGTCGCCCCAGGGATGGGATTCCTTGTTGAGCTCCTGGGTGCAGTGGTGGGAGTCACCGTGACCGGCAACGCGGCAGAAGCCCAGGCCGGTGGCCAGAACGCGCGGGCCCTTAAAGACGCCCTTGTCGATGCAGTCGCGAATCTGGATACCAAAGCGGCCGATCTCGCAGACGGTGGTGAGGCCGTGGGTGAGGCAGTCGTAGGCCTGCTTGACGGCGACGGCCTGCTTCTCGAGGAGCGGCTGCATGACCCAATCGGTGTCATCGTCGGTTAGGTTGCCCGAGAAGTGCAGGTGGGTGTCGATCAGGCCGGGAAGGACGGTCTTGCCGGCGGCGTCGATAACCTCAACGCCCTCGGGAAGGTCCTGCATAGCGCCGGCGTACTCGATCTTGCCGTTGTCGTCGACGAGAACGAGGGAGTTCTCGACCGGCTCGGCGCCGGTACCGTCGATGAGCTTACCGCCAACGATTGCATACTTAGTGGACATGGTTCCTCCTTATGGATCCATATAGTGGGCGAGGCCATGTTGGGTTTGGCCTCACAAAGCTACCCAAGTGGTACCGGGTTCGGTGCGCGGGAGAGAGGGTCCCGCGCACCCGATCCGCCCCGGCTCGGCGTTACTTTTTGCGGGAATTGGTGAAAGCCATGAGGGCCAGGCCAATAGCCAACCAGCCGATCACGATGCTCCACTCCACCATGTTGAGGGAGGCGGGAGAGAATGGAATCACGAGCAGGCCGATGATGATGGCGCAGGCGGCGATAGCGAGGCCGATGCCAAACTTGCCGCCGGGCACCTCGTAGGGACGAGGCAGGTCGGGCTCGGTGAAGCGCATGCGCAGGCAGGCGAGGGCGACCATGCCGCAGGAGAAGATGAAGGCGAGAGCCGACACGTTGGTCAGGGGGATGAGCATGTTCTTGCCCAGGAACGGACCGATGACGGTGATAACGCCCAGAACGACGCAGGCAAGCTTGGGAGCGCCGGACTTGGGGTCGACCTCGGCGAATTTCTCGGGCAGTTGGCCCTTGCGGCCCATGGCGAGCATGATGCGGCTCGTGGCGCCGTAGAAGGAGTTCATCGGGCCCATGGGTCCAAGCGTGGCGATGACGAGCATGGCCAGGTACAGGAGCATGTTGATGCCCTTGAGGCAGGCAAGCGCGGGAACCGGGCTCTTAACAAACTCATGCCAGTCGAGGATGGTGCCGAACGAGTAGATGCAGACCATGTAGAAACCGCCGGCGGCCAGCAGGGCCAGGGAGATGATCTTGCCGAACTTGTTCCAGTTGAGGCCCTCGGCTGCTTCCTCAGCCTGCTGAGGAATGGTGTCGAAACCGGCGTAGAAGAACGGAGTCAGAACCAAGACCGACACGATGCCGGCGAACAGGCTGGTGCTCTCGGTAGCGGCCTTGCCGCCGCCAGCACCGGCGACCTGGGAGAACACGGGCATGGCGTTGTCCGGCGAGCCAGTGAACAGCGAGACGCCCATGGCGAGCAGCATGCCGCAGAGCAGGGCCTTGGTCAGGAAGGCCTGGAGCTTGGCGGCCGAACTGGCACCGCGGAAGTTGAGGAAGATGACGTAGACTGCAAAGCCGAGCGCGATCAGCGTCGGGAACAGGTAAACGTCGGCGCCCAGGATGGTGTAGAGCTTGACGGCGCGCAGCCACTCAAGACCGGGCAGGCTACCGAACATCTCGGACACGAGGGTCGAGATGGCGATGGCCTCCCACGGGCACAGGATGCCGTTGCCCAGGGCCAAAAGCCAACCGGTGATGTAGCTCAGCGTACGGCCAAAGCTACGATCGACATACTCGACGATGCCACC
>CAUDDU010000129.1 GCA_958448375.1 uncultured Collinsella sp. | reverse complement strand
CAAGGCTTCAGGCACTGCTGGAGAAACATCTGTAATACGTTTGTTACCTGTCTGCCGTCCATGAGCGGTTTCGCACCGCTCGCCGGAGTGCCAAACGCAAGGCATGCGACCACGGATAGTATGGTAGACACAAACAGCCCCCAGTGAACGGGTGCGAGTCAGACGGACTCGCACCCGTTTTCTTATGCGGCGGCGCCCAAGGCGGGCGTAGTAGAATCTGAACCACCATTTCGCCCCGTACAAAAGGAGATTCCCATGCATGACGTCGGAATGAACATGAGCCAGCTTGCCATGAGCGTCAAGCAGGTCGACGACACCATTGAGCTCGCTCACGAGTGGAGCCATCAGCTGCTGCATGCGACCGAGAACTTTGACATGGAGCGCATTGGCGCCAAGCTCGAGGCCGCCATGTCTGCGCTGCACGAGGCGCACGATGCACTCGAGGGCTACGAGGAGGCCATCGAGGCAGATCACAACTCCGTCGGCTCTGTGAAACTGGTGTAACGTGGCCGAGCACGAGCACGAGCACGAGCACGCGCACGATTACGGTGCGGACGACGATGCGAGCTGCCGCTGCAGCGGCTCCAACTCCGAGCTGGTCCGCTTTTCGGTCACCGCGCCCGACGACCTGCTGCGCCGCTTTGACGAGCAGATCGCGCGCCGCGGTGACGTGGCCAACCGATCCGAGGCCGTACGCGATCTGATTCGCGCCTCGATCGCCAAGGAGCAGATGCGCACGCCCGACGAGCAGGTCATCGGTTCGCTCACCATGATCTATGACCACCATACCGGCGATCTGACGCGCCGTCTGGACGAGGTGCAGCACGACTACACCGACGAGATTGTCTCGACCATGCACGTGCATCTGGACCACCACAACTGCCTGGAGATTCTGGCGCTCAAGGGTCGCGGCAAACGCGTCTACGAGCTGGCGGACCGGTTGCTGGGGCTGCGCGGCGTTAAGCACGGCGAGCTCACCTGCGCCGCCACCAAGCAAAGCCTGGGGCTCTAACAGCACATACTTCAATGAAGGAGGGTCGCATGCGGCATGTGCATATTCATGTGACGGGCATTGTGCAGGGCGTTGGCATGCGGCCATTTGTGTATCGCGAGGCTATGGCGCATGGCATTTGCGGCTGGGTGCTCAACGCGGGCGATGGCGTGCACATCGAGGCGCATGCTTCGGTCGAGGCGCTCGACGGCTTTGTCGCCGCGCTGTCGGAGCACGCGCCTGCCGCGGCCCGCGTTGAGCATGTCGCTGTTGCAGACCTGGAGCCCGACGTTTGGGATGCTGACGATGAGCAGGCCTTTCGTATCGTAGCGTCGCAGGATCAGACCATGCACACGACGCTCATCTCACCCGACATCGCCACGTGCGACGACTGCCTGCGCGAACTGTTCGACCCCGCCGACCGACGCTATCACTACCCCTTTATCAACTGCACCAACTGCGGGCCGCGCTTTACCATCATCCGGTCGCTGCCTTATGACCGAGCGGCCACGTCGATGGATTGCTTTCCCATGTGCCCCGAGTGCGCCGCAGAGTATGGTGACCCGCTTGACCGGCGCTTTCATGCGCAGCCCGATGCCTGCTTTGACTGCGGGCCACATATTACCTGGCGCGAGGCGGCGGGCGACATGGGACTCGAAGGCTCGGGGGCGACGCCAGCCGTCGGCAGCACGCGCGAAACCAGCGATGCCATTATTGACCGCTGTGTCGAACTGCTGGCCAGCGGCGGCATTGTCGCCATCAAGGGTCTGGGCGGATTCCATCTGGCCTGCAACGCCGCCAATGAGCAGGCGGTGGTCGAGCTGCGCCGTCGCAAGCGCCGCAGCAACAAGCCGCTTGCCGTTATGGTGCGCAGCCTTGCCGATACTGAACGCCTGTGCCATGTCGATGATGCCGAGCGCGGCTTGCTAACCGGTAGCATCCGCCCCATCGTGCTGTTGCGCCGGCGTGCTGTTGGCGAGGGAGATTCCCCCGACGCCCTTACACTCGCGCCGTCCGTCGCGCACGATCTACCCGAGCTCGGCGTCATGCTCCCCTATACACCGCTTCAGCATCTGCTGCTTGCAGCTGCCGCGTCGCATGACATGCACGCGCTAGTCATGACCAGCGGAAACCTGAGCGAAGAGCCCATCGAGACCGACGATGCCCTTGCATGGAAACATCTCGTTGCCGCCGGCATTGCCGACGCGCTGCTCGGCAACGACCGCGCGATTCTCTCGCGCTACGACGACTCCGTGGTACGTGTGGTCGACGGCACCGTCATGCCTGTGCGTCGCGCACGCGGATATGCGCCGCAACCGTTGTCGTTGCCGGCGCTCAACGGCACTGCACCCTGCGTGCTCGCCTGCGGCCCACAGCAAAAGGCAACGATCGCATTCACACGCGAGGATGCGAACGGCGAGGCGGCCTGTTTTGTGTCGCAGCATATCGGCGATGTCGAAAACGGCGGGACCTTCGATGCCTGGAACGCCGCGCGCACGCGCTTGGAAGACCTTTTTGACTTGACGCCCGCCGCCTTGGCCTGCGATTTACACCCCAGCTATCTATCGAGCCAGTGGGCGCGCGAGCAGGCGCAAGAACAGGGCATGCCGCTCGTCGAGGTGCAGCACCATCAAGCGCATATCGCGAGCGTAATGGCCGAGGCTATCGCCGCGGGCCAGCTTACAACCGACGCACGCGTCCTCGGCATCGCCTTTGATGGCACGGGGGCCGGCACCGACGGAACCATTTGGGGCGGCGAGCTCCTTGTCGCCGGCCTTGCCGATTTTGAACGCGCCGCGCACCTGCGCACCTGGGCGCTACCAGGCGGTGCCGCATCCGTGCGCGATGCCCGGCGCAATGCCTTTGCCCTGCTAAGCGAGCTCGGCCTGCTCGAGCACCCGGGTGCCGCGGGGCTATTGGGCGCCCTCGACGAGCAAACGCGCAGCATCACGGCTACGATGATCGAGCGGAACATCAACAGCCCACGCACGAGCAGTATGGGGCGTCTCTTTGACGCCGCCGCTGCAGTTTTGGGCATTTGCGGGCAGGCAACCTACGAAGGCGAGCCCGCCATCGAGCTCGAAGCCGCCGCCTGGCGTGCGCTCGACGGTAAGCCTGTTCGTCTCGACGGCAACCATACAGGCGTATTCATGTCTGCCGACGACTCCTCCATCTTGGACCCCCAACCGCTCATCGAAACTCTTCTGAATGGAATCGAGGCAGGCGCGCCGGCCGACAGGCTCGCGCTCGACTTCCACGTCGCCATCGCATGCGCGTCGGTCCGCATCGCAAGCGAGATTTGTGATCGCGAGGGTCTCGATACTGTCGCGCTCTCGGGCGGTGTGTTCATGAACCGGCTTTTGCTTAAGCTCCTTACCCATGAACTCAAAGACGCCGGTCTTGCCGTCTTGGTCCCCCACGCTGTGCCCGTCAACGATGGCTGCATCGCCTACGGTCAGGCCGCCATCGCTCGCGCTCGCCTCGCGCAGACGGCTTCTCGATAGGCTGTTTTGCCGGCCTTCGCGCCGCCGTCTCACAGGTGTAACGCGTTTGCTCGCGACTCCCGCGAGCGCTACCATCAACTGATGGGTAATTAGGCGCCTGTCCAGCGCAAAACGTATAAAAGGGGAACATTATGTGCCTTGCCGTTCCCGGTAAAGTGGTCAAACGCGACGACGACCTTAAGGCGACCGTCGACATGATGGGCATCGAGCGCCCCGTTTCGCTGCGCCTCGTGCCGACGGCACAGGTAGGCGACTATATTCTCGTGCACGCCGGCTTTGGCATTCAGATTGTCGACGAGCAGGAAGCCCAAGAGACACTCGAGCTCGTCAATACCATGACCGAGCTGGCCGAAGAGGACCAGCTCGCCACCAACCCGGCCGAGGCATACTAGTGGCGGCGGCGCAGCCGGTTCGCTCCGGTATCGACTTTTCGGCATTTCGCGACCCCAAGCTGGCTCGCGAGCTCATCGATCACATTCATGAGCTTGTCGGCAACCGCAGCATCAACCTTATGGAAGTCTGCGGTACGCATACCGTGAGCATTGGCCGTTATGG
>CAUDDU010000128.1 GCA_958448375.1 uncultured Collinsella sp. | reverse complement strand
GCAGATCTGTCGCAAATGGTGCACCTCATCGAGGGAATCGACCCCGCCGGTATGCCCTCGATGGCTCAAGACCGCATCGCAAGGCGCAAAACCGAGGTTGATGAGTTCGCGGGCACCATCTGCCGCCTCGCAGCCAAACACGATATCCAGGCACCGCAAAACGAATGGCTCTATCGACGCATTCGCGATATCGAGAAAAGTTGGTAGCGCCGACGCGCCGCATTCAACAGCCTTAACAGCAAAGCCGCCGCAAGGAGCACTCCCCTTACGGCGGCTTTCATCTTCGTCTATGACCGGCGGTCAATCTCACAACAGCTAGCGTTGCGACTCCGGAACCTCGTCCTCATCGTCGCGGCAAAGGACAACACCGGTGCTTCCCAGCAGCGTGGCTGCGATCAGCGCGCCGGCCACGATAGGAGCAGCCCCGCATGTCCCCAGCATGCCCGCGACGAGCGCGGCCGTGGGACCAAGGCAGCCAAGCATCAACGCGACGGCGGCAACGGCAATATCTCGAGCATTCACAAGACCACTTCCTCCAAGAGAAAGACCTTATTTCTCAAGAACCAGTGTGCCCCGCATCCATACGCCCAGCGTACCGCCACGGTAAGGGCTCTGTTAACTCAGACGCGCATAAAGAACGGGCGGCTTTACGTTGCCCTAAAGCTCGGTAAAGACGCCCGTCCGCCAAATATCCGTGATGCAGAAAAATTACCAACCGGTGTAGTAGTCGGTGGTTCCGGCAGCGCAGCCGGAGTCATAGACCTTGCAATCACCCTTGGAGCCCGTAAAGGTCGAGCCCTGGGCCATATCGCCCGCGGCAACAACGTAATAGCCGTCGGAATCGCGCCAAAAGCCCTCAGAATCCTGAGTCCATTCGCCCGTGCGATAGTGATAAAGCACATTGCTGCTGTAATAGGTCTCGCGGCGCCCGTTGTAGTTATTGACACCCGCAGAGCGCGTCAGGCCCGATCCGTTCGCGCAGGACGCGGCAGACGCGTAGGACGAAGTGTAACCGGCGTTGTAGTACGAAGCCTGGGCGGCCTCGGCAGCCTCCGCCTCGGCGGCAGCAGCCTCGAGCGCTTCGCGCTTGGCATCCTCAAGCGCAGTGCGCAGCTCATCGAGCTCGGTCGACTTCGCGTCGACCTCCCCCATCGTCAACAGGCTGCCCGCGCCATCGATACAGCCCTGCAGCACAGCGCGCTCGTCATCGGTGGCATAGTCACCGTACATGTTCATGATAATCTGAGCGCGCATCTCCAGGGAATCGCGCTTGGCCTCCATCGAGGCGTTCCACTCCTGCATGGAACCATAACCATCGCCGCGATAGTCAACGGGCTGCACCAGCGTCGTCTCGGACGGCGTAGATCCAACCGTATCGGACAGTGTTGCGGCGTGGGCATCAGTTGCACCGGCGCCCGCCAAAAGTGCCACGGTCAGAGCGGCGGAAAGGGCGGCGGCTTTCGGTTTTCGTGAATCAATCCTCATGTAGCTGGAAACCTCCGTAGTGCGTTTTTGCTGCGTTTGAGCTGCGTGTGATTCGATCGCGCTGCATAGTACCCCGAGCAAATCGCGACCTGCGGTTTTACTTAAAAGGCGCACGTCAATTGCGTAAAACTCACATCCTCTCAACAGGAGTTTTCCACAACTCGAATGCATAAAGCGTGTCAAAAACCCTGTTTTTGCGCCCTCTCTATGCAAAAAAGGCGCCTGTGCAACCATTGTTCGCACAGGCGCCTTGAGCAGGCATTTTATACAGTTATACCTATCGAGTCGCAAGGGGTCCTTGCACAAGTCGCCTTACTCGTCCAGCGCGGCGAAGGCCTGCTTCAGATCCCAAATGATATCCTCGGCATTCTCGGTACCGATGGAAAGACGGATCGTGGAGGACGTGATGTTCTGCTCGGCGAGCTCCTCGGCAGAGAGCTGGGAGTGCGTGGTGGTAGCCGGGTGCACGACGAGCGACTTGACGTCGGCCACGTTGGCGAGCAGCGAGAACACCTGCAGATGATCGATGAACTTCCAGGCGGCCTCCTGGCCACCCTTAATCTCAAAGGTAAAGATCGAGGCACCGCCGTTGGGGAAATATTGCTTGTAGAGCTCATGGTCGGGGTGCTCAGGCAGGCTCGGGTGGTTCACCTTGGCAACATGGCTGTCGCTGGCAAGGAACTCAACGACCTTCTTGGTGTTCTCGTTGTGGCGGTCGACGCGCAGCGACAGGGTCTCGGTGCCCTGGAGCAGAATCCAGGCGTTGAACGGGCTGATGCAAGCGCCCTCGTCACGCAGCAGGATGGCGCGGACATAGGTCGCGAAGGCGGCAGGGCCGGCAGCCTCGGCAAACGAGACGCCATGGTAGGAGGGGTTGGGCTCGGCGATCTGCGCATACTTGCCGCTCGCCTTCCAGTCAAAGTTGCCGCCATCGACAATCACACCGCCCAGCGAGGTACCGTGGCCGCCGATGAACTTGGTTGCGGAGTGGACGACGATGTTGGCACCATGCTCCAGCGGACGGAACAGATACGGGGTACCGAAGGTGTTGTCGACGACAACCGGCAGACCGTGCTTCTTGGCGATCTCGGAGATGGCGTCGATGTTGGGGATGTCGGAGTTGGGGTTGCCGAGCGTCTCGAGATAGATGACCGTGGTGCTGTCCTTGATGGCGCCCTCGACCTCTTCCAAGTTATGCGCATCGACAAACGTGGTCTCGACGCCAAACTGGGAGAGCGTATGCTCCAGCAGGTTGTAGGAGCCACCGTAGATGGTCTTCTGGGCAACCACGTGGTCGCCGGCCTGAGCAAGAGCCTGCAGGGTATAGGTGATGGCAGCAGCACCGGAGGCGACGGCGAGACCTGCCACGCCACCCTCGAGTGCGGCGATACGGTCCTCGAAGACGCTCTGGGTGGAGTTGGTCAGACGGCCGTAGATGTTACCGGCATCGGCAAGACCAAAGCGGTCGGCGGCGTGCTGGGAGTTGCGGAACACATAGCTCGTGGTCTGGTAGATAGGCACGGCACGGGAGTCGGATGCAGGATCGGCGCTCTCCTGGCCAACGTGAAGCTGCAGGGTGTCGAAACCAAAGGTGTGCTCGGGGTTGTTGATAAACTGGCTCATGATGATCTCCTTGATCGAATATAAGTAATAAGAGTAAGAGAAGTAAGTGGCTGTCTCCTGATCACGCCGACGGGCGCAAACAGGAGCCCGGCATTCGTCTTGGTAAGCAATTCATATGCGGGCCTCCTTTCGCATCCCGGTTCCGTGGTCGGCTTAATTACCTACCGCCTTTGTGTGTTTTGAATAGTACGAGCATTGTTTCCCTCGGTCAATCACTTAAAAGCGCTAACTTGTTATCGGTTTTATAGATAACACTCGAAAGGACGGGCGCCGATGACCCTCCAGCAGCTTCGCTTTTTGATCGCCGTGGCAGAGTCCGGTTCGATCAACGCCGCAGCCCAGCGCCTCTATACGGCGCAGTCCAATATCTCCAATGCCGTCAAAAGCCTGGAGCAGGAACTTCATATCGAAATCTTTACGCGCTCCAGCCGCGGTGCTGCACTCACCAACGACGGCACCGAGCTTTTGGGCTATGCGCGCCAGGTCGTAGAGCAGGCCGACATGCTCGAGGCGCGCTACGAGGACGGCGGCACCCCGCAAGCCCGCCTCGCCATTTCCGCCCAGCACTACGCCTTTTCGGTCGAGGCCTTTGTCAACGTGGTCGAGCGCTGCCGCGACAGCAAGTTCGAGTTCATCATGCGCGAGACCACCACATCGCAGATCATCGATGACGTCCGCGCATTTCGCAGCGATATCGGCATTCTGTATCTGGATGACTTTAACGCCCGCGTTCTGCAGAAGGCCTTCGCCGATGCCCGCGCAAGCTTCCATCCCCTCTTCGACGCG
Organism: uncultured Collinsella sp.; assembly: GCA_958448375.1. GTDB lineage: Bacteria > Actinomycetota > Coriobacteriia > Coriobacteriales > Coriobacteriaceae > Collinsella. The sequence goes on along the minus strand of CAUDDU010000128.1, from coordinate 228 downwards.
ACGGTCCACGTCTTCGTTAGCGAGCGCCACCCGCTCGCACGCCGCCCCCAGCTGTCCCTTGCCGACCTTACACCCTATACGCGCTACAGCTTTGAGCAGGGAACCTCAAACTCCTTCTATTACGCCGAGGAGCCGTTTAGCTACATCCCCTGCGATCGCAACATTCGAGTCTCTGACCGCGGCACGCTCACCAACCTGCTGACCAGCTACAACGGATACACCCTGTCC
>CAUDDU010000127.1 GCA_958448375.1 uncultured Collinsella sp. | reverse complement strand
AGCGAATCGCTCTGTCCGGCGAGATCTTTGGCCTGTTTGCGCTCCGCACGGGAAAGGCCACGCTCGCGGTACTTTTGCGAATGCGCGGTGTACATGTTGATGAACAGGATGACTAGGAAGCTGAACGCTATGACGACCACGACCCAAAAGAGGGCCACCGACGTATTGCCGCCCATCCACTCAAAGTAGATGGCGATGGGGATGGTCTGTGTAATACCGGCGTAGTTGCCCGCAAAGAACAGGGTGCAGCCAAACTCGCCCATCGCGCGGGCAAAGGCGAGCACCGTGCCGGCGGCAATCGAGGGCCAGCCAAGCGGCATCATAAGCTTGGTAAAGATGCGACGCTCGGACCATCCCAGAGTTCGCGCGGCGTCGAGCATCTGCATGTCGAGGCTCTCAAAGGCACCGAGCGCCGTGCGGTAGACCAGGGGAAACGACACCACCACGGCAGAGATCACCGCCGCGGGCCACGTAAAGACAATCGAGACGCCGTGCGCGATAAGCCACTGGCCCACCCCGGTCGAGCGGCCAAACAGCATAAGGAGCAGAAAGCCGCAGACCGTGGGCGGCAACACCATGGGGATGGTAAAGACCGAATCGAGCAGGCCCTTGATGCGACTCGAGGTACCCATAGTCTTCCACGCGGCGAACAGGCCCAACGCAAAGGAGATCAGCAGGGCAAGGCCGCTCGTTTTTATGGACACCCAAAACGGACGATAGTCGATATCGCCCAAAAAGGAGGCCAGAGAGGCCAAGGGCCCCTGCTCATCCCGCAACACGACAGACGATGCTTCTACCATTTGAGCGCTATCAAGCCAACGCGCGCCGCCCTTGGCATCACCCGAGGCTGATGCAATCACCACATAGCGGCCCCCATCCGCACCGCGCTCGTCAAAGCCATAGGTATACCCACCGGCATCAAACGTAGTTTCCTCCGTGACATACCAAGGAAGATCCACGTCCCCCAGCTGCGCACCCCCCATGCAGTTTGCGCTGTCGAGCTCACAGACGAGGGCCTTGAGACCCGATAGGCACTCGTTGTCCTGCGGATCCAATCCATACTTCTCGACCGCCTTGGGCGATATCCACGCCACAACGCGATCGGCAGCGGGCGCCACTACAAGGTCCACGTCCTCGTCAACGGGAAAGCGGTAGCCCTCAGGCTGGCCCTCCATGGCACGAGCGGTCCCCTTGGCCAACCGCTCAAAACCCTCGATCCCATAGGAAAGCCCATGAGCGGTCGCAGCATCCTGGGCCCCGTCCTCAGCGTCCCCAGCAAATGCAAATCCCGGCACCCAGCAAAGCGCGAAGGTCAAAGCACAGGCGACAAACATGCGGAATCTATTAAGCACGAAAAGCTCCAAGAGAATACAAGGACGGAGTGAAACACAAAACGATGGAATTATCGCGCCAAGCCGCACTACGCGGAAAGCTCAAAGCCGTACTTAGCCCAAATCTTCTGAGCCTTCTTGTTAGACAGGCAGAAGTCGATAAACGCCTTGGCCTCGTCGGTGTGCTCGGAACTCTCGGCAACGGCACCCGGATACACGATGGGCTTGTGCGAATCCTCGGGGCACACGAAGGCTTCCTCGATGCCGTCGTAGCGGTAGATGTCAGAGCTGTAGACAAAACCGGCCACGCAGTCGCCTGTGGACACATAGGCGGCGGCGGTACCAACTTTGTCAGCCAGAGCGACCTTGTCGGCGATCTCGGGAGCATACTCGCCGTCGTCGCCCTCGGTGCCGGTGTAGAGGCCCACGGAGGCCAGGGCCTGGTTGGCGTACTTGCCGGCGGGAACGGTCTTGGCGTCGCCGATGGCGATCTTGCCGTCCAGATTCGCGACGTCGGCGATGGCGTCGACCTTGGTGTCGGAGCCCTCGGCGCGAATGATCACGAGGTCGTTGACGAACATATCCTCACGGGTGTCGGCGTCGACGAGCTCGGCGGTCTCAGCGTCATCCATGGTGCCCTTGGAAGCGGTGATGAGCACGTCGACGGCGGCACCGGCGCGCATCTGCTCGACAAGGTCGCCAGACGCCTTAAACTGCGTGTCGGCAAACGTAGTGCCGGTCTGCTCGGTGTAGAGCTCCTGAACCTCGGGCAGGGCCTTCTCGAGCGAGTTGGCGGCAAAGACCTGCAGCTCGACAGCCTTCTTCTTAGAGGAAGACTTGGCGGAGCCGGCATCGGATCCGGCCGGCTCGGACGTCTTGCTGCCCGAGCAGCCAGCAAGACCAAGGCCGGCAGCGGCGACAGCAGAAAGCGAGACGAATCCGCGGCGAGAAACCATATCGAACATATTCAACCCTTTCGGACCTTGTGCCCGGGTACCCCATCGCGGGCTTTAATCTGCAATCAGATTATACTTTTGCGCGAATAATGTTAGTGAGAAATTATTCTCGCTGAGAATATAGTTTCGAGTTACCGTACACCTCGGCGTCGATTCGGCGGAAAACAAAAGCGGAGCGACCGATAAGGTCGCCCCACCGCAGGTAAACCGCTTAATTGGTATGTCCGCCGCCCGCTGTCATCTGAGCCGCATGCTCCAGCTGGTCTGCTATGGCCTCCCAGCTTTCGCGGGCGGCCTTCGTAGAACCGGGAAAGTTTACGACAAGTGTATGACCTCGTTGCATGCAAATAGCGCGCGAGAGCATGGCGCGGCGCGTCTTGGTCATCGAGTACGCGCGAATCGCCTCTGCAATACCCGGCACATCGCGGTCGCAGACGGCACGCGTCGCCTCGGGCGTCACATCGCGCATCGAAAGCCCCGTGCCGCCGCAGGTGAGCACGACATTGGCGTGGCACTCATCGGCGGCTTCCACAATGGCATCACCAATCTCGCTGACGTCGTCGCGCACGACCACATGTGAGGCGACCGTCCAGCCCTGCGCTTCGATAAGCTCCTCGAGTGCGGCTCCGGCCTCGTCCTGCGCAAGATCGCGCGTGTCCGAGCACGTCACGATCGATATCTTCAACTCCATAGTCTTCCTCCTACAACACCGTTCCCTCGGGCAGGTCGACACGCACGACATCCACGACGTCGCCCGCCTTGAGGTCGCACGGTCCTTCGTCAATACGCAGCAGGCAGTTGGCCCGCTGCATCGTGCCGAGCAGCGCCGAATTCTGCGTCTTGGCCTCGGTCACCAACAGCTCACCGGTCTCGGGGTCGCGCGAAACCGTGGCGCGATCGAAGAAGCGTCGGTCCTGGCGCTTTTTCACACTGTGGGTAAGAACCGCTCGCTGCACGGGGCGCGCCCCCTCGGCAAAACCACGCATCTTGCGAATCGCCGGACGGGCAAGCATCTCAAAGCCTACATACGCCGCGGCCGGATTGCCTGAAAGTCCCAGGTAGGGCTTACCTGCAAGCAAGCCAAACGTGATGGCCTTGCCCGGGCGCATCGAGATGCGGTCAAACAGCACCTCGCCCTCGCGCCGGACGAGCGCCGTCACATAGTCGTAGTCACCCGCCGAGGCGCCACCACTCGTAATGACAAAATCGCACTCCTGCACGGCACGATGCACCAGCTCGGCAATCGCCCGCTCATCATCGGGCGCAATGCCGTAGAACACGGGCTCGGCGCCGGCATCGAGTGCCTCGGCCATCAACGCCGACGAGTTGGAGTCGCGAATCTGACCGCGCGCCGGTACCTTACTCGGTGCGACCAGTTCCGTCCCCAGCGAGATAATGCCCACGCGCGGCGCGGCGTGCACCTTCACGCTTGCATACCCGGCGCTTGCCAGCAGACCCGCGCCCGCCGGGGCCACAACCTCTCCAGCACGCATCACGACGTCACCGGCATGGGCCTCCTCGGCGGCAGAGCGAACATTCTCCCCTACCTTGGCAGGTGCCGAGAAGCTCACGTGCGAGCCCTCGTTGCCGTCACCGTCAAGTACCTCGACAATCTCGTATTTCACCACGGCATCCGCGCCCTCGGGCACCGGCGCGCCCGTCATAATGCGGACCGCATCGCCCACGCCGACCATGCCCTCAAAGACATGGCCCGCGGCCTCGTGTCCGATAACGTCGAGCGTCACCGGCGCCTCGCCAGATGCCTGCGTCAAGTCCGCCGAGCGCACGGCATATCCGTCCATAGCGCTGTTGGCAAACGGCGAGATATCGATATCGGCCACCGCGTCCTC
>CAUDDU010000126.1 GCA_958448375.1 uncultured Collinsella sp. | reverse complement strand
CCATCAAGATCATCGGCGACCACACCGACAAGTACGTCCAGGCCTACTTCCAGTACGACTCCAAGAAGACCGGCGGCGTCACCGTCTCGCACCTGCGCTTTGGTGATTCTCCGATCCGTTCGCCGTACTACGTGACCAAGGCCGACTTTGTCGCCTGCCATAACCCCAGCTACATCGTTAAGGGCTTCAAGATGGTCCGCGACGTCAAGCCGGGCGGCACCTTCCTGGTCAACTGCCAGTGGAGCGACGAGGAGTTCGCCGAGCACATGCCCGCCGTGGCCAAGCGCTACATCGCGAACAACAACGTCAACGTCTACCTGATCGACGCTATCGACCTGGCCGCTAAGGTCGGCATGGGCAAGCGCACCAACACGGTGCTCCAGTCCGCCTTCTTCGCGCTGGCCAAGGTCCTGCCCGCCGAGGACGCCCTGCAGTACATGAAGGACGCGGCTACCAAGTCCTACATGAAGAAGGGCCAGGCCATCGTCGACGCCAACCACAAGGCCATCGATGCCGGCGCTACCGCCTTCCGTAAGTTCGAGGTTCCGGCCGACTGGGCTACCGCCGAGGACGCCGCTCCCGTCGAGCTCTCCGAGGAGACCAAGTCCGCTATCGCCCAGCAGGTCAAGAACCTGCTCGAGCCCATCGATCGCATGGACGGCGACAGCCTGCCTGTTTCCGCCTTCGTCGATTGCGCTGACGGCCAGTTTGAGCTGGGCGCCTCCGCATACGAGAAGCGCGGCGTCGCCGTGGTCGTTCCCCACTGGGACGAGACCAAGTGCATCCAGTGCAACCAGTGCGCCTATGTGTGCCCGCATGCCACCATCCGTCCGTTCGCGATGACCGAGGACGAGGCTGCCGCCGCGCCCGAGGCTACCCGCACGCTCGACGCCATGGGCCCCAAGGCCAAGGGCATGAAGTTCACCATGGCTGTGTCCCCGCTCGACTGCATGGGCTGCACCAACTGCGTCAAGGTCTGCCCCAAGGGCGCCCTCGAGATGGTTCCCACCGAGCAGGAGATGGACCAGCAGCCCGTTTGGGACTACATGGTCGAGAACGTCTCCGAGAAGAAGGAGCTCATCGCGGCCAACGTCAAGGGCAGCCAGTTTAAGCAGCCCTACCTGGAGTTCTCCGGCTCCTGCGCCGGCTGCGCCGAGACCGCCTATGCACGTCTGGTGACCCAGGTCGCCGGCGACCGCATGTTCATTTCCAACGCCACCGGCTGCTCCTCCATTTGGGGCAACCCCGCTGCCACCGCTCCTTACTGCAAGGACAAGGACGGTCACGGCCCGGCGTGGAACAACTCCCTGTTCGAGGACAATGCCGAGCACGGTCTGGGCATGGCCGTCGGTTACGAGGCCGTCCAGAAGAAGCTGATCGCCGCTACCCAGGACATCATCGCTGCCGATGGTCCGTCCGATGAGCTCAAGGCTGCCGGCCAGGCTTGGATCGACTCCGTCAACGACACCGAGGCTTCCAAGACCGCTGCCGCTGCCTACGTTGCCGAGCTCGAGAAGTGCGGCTGCGACGCTTCCAAGGCGATCCTCGCCGACAAGGCTTACCTCACCAAGAAGTCCTTCTGGATCTTCGGCGGCGACGGTTGGGCCTACGACATCGGCTTCGGTGGCCTGGATCACGTCTTGGCTTCCGGCCACAACGTCAACGTCTTCGTCTTCGACACCGAGGTTTACTCCAACACCGGTGGTCAGGCCTCCAAGGCCTCGAACCTGGGCCAGGTCGCTCAGTTCGCCGCTGCCGGTAAGGTGACCAAGAAGAAGTCCCTGGCCGAGATTGCCATGAGCTACGGCTACGTCTATGTGGCGCAGGTCGCCATGGGCGCCAACCCGGCTCAGACCCTCAAGGCCATCCACGAGGCCGAGGCCTACGACGGCCCGTCCCTCATCATCGGCTACAGCCCCTGCGAGATGCACTCCATCAAGAAGGGCGGCATGCAGAACTGCCAGGCCGAGATGAAGAAGGCTGTCGAGTGCGGTTACTGGAACCTCTTCCGCTTCAACCCCGAGGCTGCTGCCGGCAAGAAGTTCTCGCTCGATTCCAAGGAGCCCGCGGGCGGTTATCAGGAGTTCCTGATGAACGAGGCCCGTTACGCTTCGCTGACGCGTTCCTTCCCCGAGCGCGCCGAGGAGCTCTTCAAGGAGAACGAGCAGGCTGCCATGGACCGCTACGCTCACCTGCTGAAGCTCAAGACGGTGTACAACGAGGCCTAGGTCTCTCACCGCAGGATCTGAGGGCTAACCTTCGCGGACGTCCTCGGACATGAAAGAACCCCCGCTGCGCACTGAACTGCACCCCAAAACTTGGACGGCTTAAATAAAAGCTACGCCGCAAGGGACTGGCTCCGGAACTCCTCCGGGGTCAGTCCCTTCAGTTTAACCTGGCGCCTCCTCGTGTTCCAATGGACCACGAAGTCGTCGAGGTCCGCCTTGAAGGACTCGAAGTCCGGCCACGTCCTTCCGCGGAAGAACTCGTCCTTGATGTGGCCGAACACCTGCTCCGTCGCGCCGTTGTCGATGCAGTTGCCCTTCCGGGACATGCTCTGCACCACGCCGGCCTCCTCCAGCCGCCTGCACCAACCGGCCTGCTGGTACTGCCAGCCCATGTCCGAGTGCAGGATCGGCCTGGAGCCCTTGGGCTTCTTGGACACGAGCTGGTCGAGCAGCTCGTGCTGCTGAGCCATGTTGGGGTGCAGCGACGTGGACCAGGCGACGATCTCCTTGCTGCCGAAGTCGTAGACCGGCGCGAAGTAGGCCTTGCCCCAGGGCTGCTTGAACTCGGTGACGTCGGTGCCCATCTTTTCCCACGGCCCGTCGGCGGCGAAGTCGCGCCCGAGGACGTTCTCGAAGGTCTTTCCGACCTTGCCCCTGTACGAGTTGTACCTGTGGTAGTCGGTCTCGCGGCGGATCCCGCAGCTGATGCCCATCTCGCGCATCATCTTCAGCACGGTCTTGCAGGCTATGCGCACGCCCTGCTCGGCGCGCAGGCACATGGCGATCTGCCTGTGGCCGCACCCGTTGGCGGTGCGCGAGAATATCTCGGCGGCGGCCTCCCAGAGCTCGGGCCTGGTGGGAGCCTTCGGGTGCGACAGCGCGTAGTAGTAGCTCGACCTCGCCAGGCCGGCGCACTCCAGCAGGCACCCCAGCCCGTACCCCTCTTCGCGCAGGGCGCCCACGGCCTCGACCTTCGCCCTGGTCAGAGTCCGTCCCTCTCGACCAGGGCACGCAATTTTTTTAGGTAGGCCACCTCGGTCTCGAGCCTTCGGCAGCGCTCCTCGAGCTCCTGCTCGCGCGTGCGCGGCCTCGCCTTGGAACCGCTCGGCCGGCCCTTGGGCTTGGGCCTGAGCGCCTCGGCGCCGCCCTCGCGGTAGAGCGCGCACCATCTCTTGAGCGGCGCCAGGGACATGACGCCGAACGCCTCCATGGCGTCCCGCTTGCTCATGCCGCCGTCGACCACGGCCGAGGCGGCGGCGACCTTCTGCTCATATGTGTACCTGGCCTGCTTGCCGTCCATGGATAGCAGCACCTCGCTTCCGAACGACCGGTATACGTAGAGCCATTGTCTCACGGTGTCGCGCGGGACCGACAGCGCCTTCGCCGCCGACTCGGAGCCGTGGCCTCGCTCGAAGAGCTCGATCGCCGCCTTCCTGGCCTCGATGTCGTGCTTCACCCTCAAGTCGACACGCATAAAAAGCCTCCCATTTCTCATGTCCAAGAAATGGGAGGCAGTTCAATATGAACTGCGGGGGCTTATGCGTTGCGGTGCATTGTGTTTGGGTCGTTGAGATGAGTCGATTTGCCCCGAAAGAGGAGGGCATTGACCTTAGGGTCATGCCCGACGAATGAGCGGCAAATCGGCCATCTCGGCGGGCCGAACTACTCCAGCTCAAACGCTCCGGTGTAGAGCTGGTAGTAATATCCGCGCTTGGCGATCAGCTCGTCGTGGTTGCCGCGCTCAATGATGCGGCCGTGGTCCAGGCAGATGATCGCGTCGGAGTTGCGCACGGTGGACAGGCGGTGCGCGATGACAAACGTCGTGCGGCCCTCCATGAGCTTGTCCATGCCCGCCTGCACGATGGCCTCGGTGCGGGTATCAATGCTCGACGTGGCCTCGTCCAGAATCATCGC
>CAUDDU010000125.1 GCA_958448375.1 uncultured Collinsella sp. | reverse complement strand
GCTTTGACGTGACGTGTCGCCTGGGTCATGCAAAAGTGCCGTTCTCGGTGTCTGCCAACGATCCGGCCGTGAAGGCGCTTATCGATACCTATAACGAGTTTACGGGCAAGCACGCCGAGCCTTTTGCCATGGGCGGCGGCACGTACGCGCGCAACTTTGCCCGCGCCGTGTCGTTTGGCCCCGAGGAGACCGGTCTGGAGCTGCCCGCATGGGGCGGCCAGATGCACGGCCCCAACGAGTGCGCCAACGAGGAACAGCTCAAACAAGCGCTCAAGATCTATATTGTTGCGATCCTCCGTTTGAATGAATTAGAGCTTTAAGGTCTCGCGGTTTCCCAATCTAAGTTGCGGTGGAATAGTTCCTAGAATGGGCCATTTGATGGCCAAGCAGGAACTATTTCACCGCAACTTTGTTTTTATTGGTGTAAAAGGCGGGTCATGCTTGGTGGCGGGTTTGTTATCCGTTTGTAAAGGCTGGGTCGGGCTTGCGGTAAGGGTCTATCAAATGCCCGTAAGAAACCGCAGATAACGCGGTTGTCGCCTGATCGGGGTCGTATCTTTCCGAACAGCAAAGCGGGCAGGGTGCTCGCGAGTCGCATGTATGAAAGGAAGATCATGCTCGATCAGGCTTATTCTCGTCGTCAGTTCCTCGGCCTCGCTGGTGGTCTTGCCAGCATCGTCGGTCTCGGTCTCGTTGGTTGCGGCGGCTCCGGCGCTTCCGACGCCGCCGACAAGGGTAGCGCCGCTGCTGCCGAGTCCGTCTCCGGCGAGGTGACCTACGACGGTGCCTCCTCGTTCCAGGCTCTCGTCGAGGCTGCTGCCGAGAAGTTCATGGATGCCAACCCCGACGTCTCCATCTCCGGCTCGGGCAACGGTTCGGGCAAGGGTCTGACCGCTGTCGCCGCTGGCACCGTCACCATCGGTAACTCCGACGTCTTCGCCGAGACCAAGCTCGAGGCCGACCAGGTCAAGAACCTCGTCGACCACGAGGTCGCCGTCGTTGGCATGGGTCCCGTCGTCTCCAAGAACGTGACGGTCGACGACCTGTCCCTCGAGCAGCTCAAGGGCATCTGCTCCGGTCAGATCACCAACTGGAAGGAGGTCGGCGGCGACGACGCCACCATCGTCGTCCTCAACCGCAAGGCCGGCTCCGGTACCCGCGCCACCTTCGAGGCCGCTGTCTTTGGCGACGAGACCGTCGACTTTAAGGGCGACGCCGAGCTCGACAAGTCCGGCGATGTCCAGACCCAGATGGCCAGCACCGACAACGCCATCTCCTACCTCGACTTCTCGCACTTCGACGACTCCAAGTTCAACGCCGTCAAGGTCGAGGGCGTCGAGCCCAAGAGCAAGAACGTCACCGATGACTCCTTCAAGATCTGGGCGACCGAGCACATGTACTGTGCAAAGGACGCCGACGACGCCACCAAGGCCTTCCTGGAGTTCATGCTCTCCGACGACGTCCAGAGCAAGCTCGTCGAGGAGCAGGGCTTTATCCCCGTCTCTGCGATGAAGGTCGTCAAGGACGCCAGCGGCAAGGTCTCTGCTAAATAAGTAATCGCCCCCGGAAAGGTTTGCAATGGCAAAACAGCTGCCAAAGCGCGACCTTGAGAACGTGGGCCTGGGCGTCACGGGCGCGTGCGTAGCGCTCGTGACGCTTGTCGTTGCCGCGCTCATTTTTATGGTCGCCCAAAAGGGCCTCTCGGCTTTTCTCAAGGACGGCGTTTCGGTCGTCGAGTTCTTCACCGGCACCAAGTGGGACCTGGCCAACACGGCCGAAAACGGCCTGCCTTATACCGGCGCCCTGCCCCTGATCGTCACCTCGTTTGCGGTCATGGTGCTCTCCACGCTCATCGCGCTGCCCATCGCCATCGGTTCTGCCATCTTTGCGGTCGAGATCCAACCCAAATTTGGCTCCAAGGTCTTTCAACCGCTTATTGAGCTTTTGACCGGTATTCCCTCGGTCGTCTTTGGCCTGATCGGCTTTCACGTGGTCGTCGGCCTTATGAAGAGCGTTTTCCACGTGAGCACGGGCCTGGGCATCCTGCCCGGCGCCATCGTGCTGGCCGTCATGATCCTGCCGACCATGACCACGCTTTCGGTCGATGGCCTGCGCGCCGTGCCCGACAGCTACCGTCAGGGCTCGCTCGCACTGGGCTACACCCGCTGGCAGACCATCTGGCACGTGGTGCTCAAGTCCGCCATGCCGTCGCTCATGACCGCGGTCATCCTGGGTATGACCCGCGCTTTTGGCGAGACGCTCGCCGTGCGCATGGTTATCGGCGGCATCGAGGCCATGCCGACGTCGCTGCTGTCGCCGGCCTCGACCATCACCACCACGCTCACCACGTCCATGGCGGTCTATGCCGAGGGCTCGGCCCAGGACGATGTTCTGTGGGCGCTCGGCCTGCTGCTGATGGGCATGAGCCTCATCTTCATCCTGATCATCCACCTCATTGGCCGCAAGGGGGCGAAGGCTCGTGGCTAGCACGCGTATCCACATCGACGAGGCGAGGCTCGGGCGTGTCCAAAAGCAGGACCGCTTCGCCACGGGCGTGTTGACGGCGATCGTCGCCATCGTCATGCTCATCGTCATCTCCATGGTGGCCTACATCCTGTTCGAGGGCATCTCGACGCTGTTCAAACCGGGCTTTCTCACGGAGCCGTCGCGCGCCAACGGAACCCAGGGCGGCGTGTTCTACCAGCTGTTCGACTCGTTCTACCTGCTGCTGATCACTCTGGTCATCTCGGTGCCCATCAGTCTGGGCGGCGCGGTCTTCCTGGTCGAGTACGCGCCGAACGGCCCCATCCGCGACATCGCCTCCACCGCCATCGAGACGCTGTCCTCGCTGCCTTCCATCGTCGTCGGCATGTTCGGCTTTCTGGTGTTCTCGGTACAGCTGGGCTGGAAGTACTCCATCATCTCCGGCGCCGTCGCGCTCACCATGTTCAACATTCCCATCCTGGTGCGCGTGATTCAGCAGGCGCTCGAGGACGTGCCGCAGGCCCAGCGCGATGCGTGCCTGGCCATGGGCCTCACCCGCTGGGAGGCCACGCTGCACATCCTAATCCCCGAGGCCATGCCCGCCATCGTGACCGGCATCGTGCTTTCGGCCGGCCGTGTGTTTGGCGAGGCCGCAGCACTGCTTTTTACCTCGGGTATGAGCTCGCCGGTTCGCCTGAACTTCTTGAGCTTTAACCTGTCGAGCCCCACCTGCGCTTGGAACGTGTTCCGTCCCGGCGAGTCGCTCGCCGTGCACATCTACAAAATCTATGGCGAGGGCAGCCCCGAGGCCCAGCAGATTGTCTGGGGCACCGCGGCACTGCTGATGATCTGTGTGCTGCTGTTTAACGTAGTTGCCCGTATCGTGGGCAAGCAACTGGCAAGGAAGATGACGGCCGAATGAGCGAGATGAATGTAACGCCCGCAACCGAAGCGGCATCGTCCGACACCCAGGACTTCTTGTCGAGCGTGGGGGAGAACGAGAAGCGCGTACGCGTGAGCGGCAAGGCCGTGAGCGACGAGGTCGTGCTCTCCACCAAGGACGTCAGCGTGTACTATGGCGACCACCATGCACTGCACAATACGTCGCTCGACTTCCACAAGGGCGAGATCACGGCGCTCATCGGGCCTTCGGGCTGCGGTAAGTCGACCTTCTTGCGTAGCCTCAACCTCATGAATCGCGAGATTCGCGGCTGCCGCGTGGAGGGCGAGATCAACTATCGCGGGCGCAACGTGAACACCAAGACCGAAAACACCTACGAGCTGCGCCGTTCCATTGGCATGGTGTTCCAGCAGCCCAACCCGTTCCGCAAGTCCATTCGCGACAACATCACGTTTGCGCCTAAGCGCCACGGCATCACCGACCGCGACGAGCTCGACCGCATGGTCGAGGAAAGCCTGCGCGGCGCGGCGCTTTGGGACGAGGTCAAGGACAAGCTCAACAAGAGCGCCTATGCGCTTTCGGGCGGCCAGCAGCAGCGTCTGTGCATTGCGCGCACGCTGGCGCTCAACCCCGACGTGATCCTGTTTGACGAGCCCTGCTCGGCGCTCGACCCCATCTCGACGCTGGCGATCGAAGACCTCATGTCGTCGATCGTTGCCGACCGCGCCATCGTCATCGTGACGCACAACATGGAGCAGGCGTCGCGTGTGTCCAACCGCACGGCGTTCTTCTACATGGGCGATAT
>CAUDDU010000124.1 GCA_958448375.1 uncultured Collinsella sp. | reverse complement strand
GGCAACCACGCCTGTATCATTACCGAGCCCAACGACGAGCTCATGGGCGGCGTGCGCAAGTTGCTCGAGGACCTTCACTTTGTGGGCTATTCCAACTTTGACGTTAAGTACGACGAGCGCGACGGCTCGTTTAAGTTCTTCGATTTCAACACGCGCCAGGGCCGCAGCAACTACTACGTCACTAACAGTGGCTTTAACGTTGCCAAGTATGTGGTGGACGAGTATGTGTTCAACCGTCCATTTGAGCCGGAGTTTGTGACGGCTCAGGACGAGGCCCTGTGGATGGTCGTCCCCATGGGCGTCGTCGACAAGTACGTCAAGGATCCCGAGCTGCGCGCTAAGGTGCATCGCCTGGACAAGGAAGGCAAGGGCGCCGACCCTTCGTTTATGAAGGGCGACTTTGTCTTTAACCGCTGGCTGCGCATGTGGCACACCAAGCTGCGCCACTTTAAGCTGTTCAAGACGTATTACAAGTAGATGAGCGCGGCGCCCGTCCGGTTTGCATCGGGCGGGCGCGGGTATGATACGTGCAATTGCGCAAGCGTCACCAAGGAGGCGGCGATGGAAAAGCTGGGAGTTATCGGCGGTATGGGCGCCGAGGCCACGTCGTATTACTACGACCAGGTGGTGCGTCATACGGCTGCTGCCTGCGATCAGGAACATATCGACATGGTGGTGCTCTCCAAGTCGACCATGCCCGACCGCACGTTGGCCATTAAGACCGGCGAGCATGCCAAGCTGCTGGCGACCATGAAAGAGTGTGCCCAGGCACTCGAGTCGCTGGGCTGTGCGCACATTGCCATTCCCTGCAACACGTCGCACTACTTCTACGACCAGATCCAGTCGTTTACGAAGGTGCCGATTATCCACATGCCGCGTGAGTCGGTGCGCTATGCTCTGGCCGGTGCGGTGATGGGGGAGTGCGAGTTCGATCCCAACCTGAGTATGCCGGCCGAGCCGGTGCACAAGATTGGCATTATGGGAACCGACGGAACCGTGGGCGCGGGCGTCTACGGCCGCGAATGTAAGGCTGCGGGTGTTGAGGTTGTCTATCCCAGCGAGAAACGTCAGAACGATGTGATGTCGCTTATCTACGGTGATGTAAAGGCCGGACGTGAGCCCGATATGGATAAGTTCGACCGCGTGATGTGGGAGTTCGCCCGTAGCGGCTGCGACCGCGTCATTCTGGCCTGCACCGAGCTATCAGTGCTGCAGAAGTACCGAGAGATGCCCGAGATCACCCTCGACGCCATGGATGTCCTGGTGCGCGAATCCATCATCCGCAGCGGCGCCCCCTACCGCCTCTAGCTTCCGACCTGCCAAAAAGGGACAGGTTTATTTTGGTAGGTTTTATCTGGTGAAACAGTAAAGGCATCGGCTCGTTTGGTGCGAGCCGAGGCCTTTTGTGCCGGGCGGTTGCTGTCGGTGGTGAACTAGAACAGGAAGCCGATGGCGATGAGGGCGATGCTGACGATGAGCACGGCGATGTCCAGGCCCTTGATGGGGTAGCGCTTGTACGAGCTGGCGCGCGTACGCAGATAGAAGCCGCGCTGTTCTGCCGCCAAGGCTGTGGCATCGGTCTTGCCCACGCTCGAGATGAGCAGTGGCACACACAGTGGCAGCATGAGCTTAAGCTTCTTGATGGGGTTCTTGGTGTCGTACTCGACGCCGCGTGCGGTCTGCGCCTCCATGATGGCGTTCATCTCCTGACCAAACACCGGCACAAAGCGCAGCGCCGTGGTAAAGGTGAAGGCATAGCGATACGGCACGTGCAGCACCTCGACGCAGGCGTTGGCAAGGTCGTTGAGCTTGGTCGCCATGAGCATGAGGATGAGTGGTAACGCCACACCCAGCAGGCGCAGGCAGGCCTTCGATCCTGTGACGAGGCCCGTGTCGGTGATAAAACTCCACACCACGTTGCCATCGCGCATAAAGGCCAGCTGGAGCACCAGCATGATAAGCGCGAGCGGAATCAGCAACTTGAGCAGCGAGAACAGACGGTCGACGACGCCGGCATAGGCGCCCAGCGCAAGGGTGAGTGCCAAAAAGCCCAGCAGCGCCACGTAGGTGTCGGACAAGAAGATGCCGACGATGATGGCGGCGGCGAGGCCCAGTTTGACGACGGGATTCAGGCGATGCAGCAGCGTATCGCCCGGCATGTAGTCGATGACGTTAACCACGGTGGACCATCTCCTTGGTAATTCGAACGACATCGGTGACCTCGCTCACTTGCGCAAAAGCGGGCGAGACGGAAGATGCCAGACGGCGCGAGAGTTCAATAACCTGGGGAGGCTCCACGTAGGCACGCCGCATGAGATCGATGTTCGAGAATAGCTCGTGCGTGCGGCCGCGGTCGAGGATGCGACCGTCGGCCATTACCACAATGCGCTCGGCAAAATCCGAGACGACTTCCATATCGTGGCAGACCATGATAACGGCGCAACCGCGCTCGGCCATGGTGCGCACTGTTTCCATGACGGTCATGCACTCGCGGTAATCAAGGCCGCTCGTGGGCTCGTCGAGCACGACGATCTTGGGCTCAACCACTACGACGGAGGCAAGCGCCACCATTTGTCTCTGACCGCGCGAGAGCGAGAAGGGCGCCTCGTCGGCAGGCAGGCCAAAGCGGTCGATGACGAGCTGGGCGCGACGCAGCGCCTCGGCACGGTCGATGCCGGTAAGCTCTAGGCCAAAGGCGACCTCGTCGAGCACGGTGTCCTTGCAGATCTGGCGGTCGGGGTTTTGGAAGAGGGTCGCGACCTCGCGGGCGATGCGGCTCGTGGGAACGGCTGCGGTATCCAGTCCCGTGACGCGTACGCTGCCCGAGGCGGGCTTGAGCAGGCCCGTGAGCAGCTTGGTGAGCGTGGTCTTGCCGGCACCGTTCTGGCCGACGATGCCCACGAGCTCGCCGGGATAGAGCGTCAGGCTAAGGTCGTGTACGGCGGCGCCGCCATTGGGATAGGCAAACTCAACATGGTCGAAGGTGAGTACGGGTTCGGCGTCCTTGGCATGAGGACGCAACGACGGTGCATGTGGGGAACCGGTGGGTGCCTGGGCTTCGATGGCCGCGTGTGCGGGGTCGACGATGCCCGAAATCAGGCGCTCGGCCTCATCGACATCCAAGCAAGGGGTACCGCTTACCAGGCCATCAGCCTCGAGGCTATTGAAGATGCGCGTGACGCGAGGGCAGTCGACGCCGATGACACGGAGCTCGTCGGTATGCGCGAAGACCTCGTGCGGCTCGCCCTGTAGCGCGATTTCGCCATGATTGAGCACGAGCACGCGGTTGCAATACTCCGAAAGCAGGGCGACTTTTTGCTCAACGACGACGATGGTGATTCCAAGTGTGCGGTTTGCCTCACGCAGCGTCTCGAAGACCAACGTGGAGCTGGCGGGGTCGAGTGCCGCGGTGGGCTCGTCGAGAACCAAGACGTGCGGGCGCATGGCGAGGATGGCGGCGATGGCTACCTTTTGCTTCTGTCCGCCCGAGAGCGTGACGATCTCGCGGTCGCGCAGGTCGCTGATGCCGACGGTCTCGAGCGTTTCGCTCACGCGCTGCTCGATCAGGTCGTGGGGAACGCCAAAGTTCTCGAGGCCAAAGAGCATCTCGTCCTCGACGACCGAGGCGACCATCTGCGTGTCGATATCCTGCAGCACGCTGCCGACGATCTGTGACACGTCGGTCAGCGAGACCTCGCAGGTGTCATGGCCGTCAACCATGACGGACCCAAAGAACGCGCCGGTGTAGTGGTGGGGCACGGCACCTGACAGGCAGGCGGCAAGCGTGGACTTGCCGGCGCCCGAGGGCCCGATGATGCCGATGAAATCTCCCTTGTTCACGCTGAGCGAGATGTGGCTGAGCGCCTGCTCGGTCTGCGTGCCATAGGAGAACGAGACATCGTCGACGTTGATGATCGTTTCCATGGATACCTTTCATAGTCAT
This sequence comes from uncultured Collinsella sp., assembly GCA_958448375.1. Lineage (GTDB taxonomy): Bacteria > Actinomycetota > Coriobacteriia > Coriobacteriales > Coriobacteriaceae > Collinsella. Next base: position 257 of record CAUDDU010000124.1, on the reverse strand, counting down.
TGGGGACGTTCTTAAATGACCAGTCGTTTAAGAACGTCCCCAAAAGCTAGTCGTTTGGGACAGTCTTTGCTGGTGAAGCACGGAGACGGCTTTACGAGGGACCCCAGGTTGGCGCGAAAGAGGAGCGAAGCGTACTTGGGTACGCGAGCGACGAATGAACGCCAAGATGGGGTGGCTCGTAAAGTCGAACGGGTTAGTTGAGCTTCAGGGCCTTCTGGATGGGCAAGTAGAGGGCGCCGACCAGAATGGCGTTAAAG
>CAUDDU010000123.1 GCA_958448375.1 uncultured Collinsella sp. | reverse complement strand
CGACCTCACCTCTCCCGATATGCTCGCTTACCTGCTGAAGTACGACTCCACGCAGGGCAACTACGCTCGCGATCACGAGGTCGTTGCTGGCGAGGATTCCATCACCGTTGACGGCAAGGAGATCAAGATCTACAAGGAGGCCGACGCTAACAACCTGCCTTGGGGCGACCTTGACGTCGACGTCGTTCTCGAGTGCACCGGCTTCTACACCAGCAAGGCTAAGGCTCAGGCCCACATCAACGCTGGCGCCAAGAAGGTCGTCATCTCCGCTCCGGCCGGCAGCGATCTGCCCACCATCGTGTACAACGTCAACCATGAGACGCTGACCGCTGAGGACAACATCATCTCCGCTGCTTCCTGCACCACCAACTGCCTCGCCCCGATGGCCAAGGGTCTGAACGACTTCGCTCCCATCGTGTCCGGCATCATGACCACCATCCACGCCTTCACCGGCGACCAGATGCCGCTCGACGGCCCGCAGCGCAAGGGCAACTTCCGTCGCTCCCGCGCCTGCTCCGAGAACATCGTCCCGAACACCACGGGCGCTGCCAAGGCCATCGGCCTGGTTCTCCCCGAGCTCAACGGCAAGCTCATCGGTGCCGCCCAGCGCGTCCCGACGCCGACCGGCTCGCTGACCAACCTCTACGCCGTCGTTGACAAGAAGGTCACCGTCGACGAGGTCAACGCTGCCATGAAGGCCTACGCTGCCACCATCTCCGAGACCTTCGCCTACAACGAGGACCAGATTGTCTCCCGCGACATCGTCGGCGAGACCCACGGCTCCATCTTCGACGCCACTCAGACCATGTGCTCTGACCTCGGCAACGGCCAGACCCTCGTTCAGGTCACCTCTTGGTACGACAACGAGAACTCCTACACCTCTCAGATGGTCCGCACCATCAAGTACTTCGAGAAGTTCGTTGCTTAATTTAGCTTTTAGCGAATAGCTCGTTGAGCGTCTAAAGAAGGGCGCGGCCTTATAGGGCTTACACCCTAGGGTCGCGCCCTTTTTATAAGAAATCGTCTGCCGTAATGGGAGGCAGACACGTACGAAAGGTAGAAGCAAACATGGCCTTTACCAAGAAGACCGTCCGCGACATCGATGTCGACGGAAAGCGCGTTCTCGTCCGCGTTGACTTTAACGTGCCTATCAAGGATGGCGTCGTTGGCGACACCACCCGTATCAAGGCTGCCCTGCCCACCATCAACTACCTCGTTGAGCACAACGCTCGCGTCATCCTCATGAGCCACCTCGGCCGTCCCGAGGGCACCGGCTTCCAGCCCGAGCTGTCCCTCGAGCCCGTCGCCAAGAAGCTCGCTGAGCTCTCTGGTCTCGACGTTGCCTTTGTCGCCGACACTTACGGCGAGAAGGCTGCCGAGGCTGTCGCCGCCGTCGAGCCGGGCAAGGTCCTCGTTCTCGAGAACGTCCGTTTCGACAAGCGTGAGAAGAAGAACGATCCCGAGATCGCCAAGAAGCTCGCTTCCTATGGTGACGTCTTCGTTCTCGATGCCTTCGGCACCGCTCACCGCGCCCAGGGTTCCGTCGTGGGCCCCGCCGCTTACCTGCCCGCAGTCGCCGGCTTCCTGCTTGAGAAGGAGGTCGACACGCTGACCGGTATCTTCGCCGAGCCCGAGCGTCCCTTCGTCGCTATCGTCGGCGGTTCCAAGGTTTCCTCCAAGATCGGCGTTCTCGACCACCTCATCGACTCCGCTGACACCCTGATCATCGGTGGCGGTATGGCCTACACCTTCTTCCTGGCTCAGGGCCTGTCCGTTGGTCAGTCCCTCAAGGAAGAGGACTGGGTCGAGCGCGCCGGCGAGATGCTCAAGAAGGCCGAGGAGAAGGGCGTCAAGATCCTGCTCCCCATCGACAACCGCGTTGCCGATCACTTTGGCGAGGACGCTGTCCCCGAGGTTGTCGCTTCCGACGCTATTCCCGACGATCGTGAGGGTATGGACATCGGCCCCAAGACCGAGGAGCTCTACGCCGAGGCCGTCAAGGGCGCCAAGACCGTGTTCTGGAATGGCCCCATGGGCGTCTTCGAGTTCGACAACTTTGCTCACGGCACCCAGGCTATCGCCGAGGCTGTCGCCGAGGCCGACTGCACCTCGATCATCGGCGGTGGCGACTCCGTCGCAGCTGTCAACAAGTTCAACCTGGCCGACAAGATGAGCTGGATCTCCACCGGTGGTGGCGCTTCCATGGAGCTCGTCGAGGGTAAGGCCCTGCCCGGAGTGGAGGCGCTTCTCGATGCCTAATCGCACCCTTCTTATTGCTGGTAACTGGAAGATGAACAACGACGTCGCCGAGGCTGCCAAGCTCGCCGACGAGCTGGCCCAGGCTCTGCCTGAGGTTCCGGCTGGCGTCGAGGTGCTCGTCTGCCCTCCGACCATCGACATCACCACGGTTCATGACCGCATTCAGGCTGCCCCTATCGCCCTCGGTGCACAGAACGTGTACTGGGAGGCCAAGGGTGCCTTCACCGGTGAGTCCTCTTGCGACATGCTCAAGTCCGCTGGCTGCACCTACTGCATCATCGGTCACTCCGAGCGTCGCGACTACTTCCACGAGACCGACGAGGACCAGAACAAGAAGGCCAAGGCTCTCGTTGCCGCCGGTCTTGTTCCCGTCTTCTGCTGCGGCGAGTCCCTCGAGGTCCGCGAGGCTGGCACCTATGTCGAGCACGTCGTGAACCAGGTCAAGGCCGGCCTTGCTGGTCTTGAGATCACCTGCCCCAAGCAGGTCGTCGTCGCCTACGAGCCCATCTGGGCCATTGGCACCGGCAAGACCGCTACCGCCGAGGACGCTCAGGAGGTCTGCGGCGCTATCCGTGAGACCCTCAAGGAGATGTTCGGCGAGGAGCTCGCTAACGGCATCCGCGTTCTCTATGGTGGCTCTGCCAAGCCCGGCAACATCGCTGAGCTCGTCGCCAAGCCCGACGTTGACGGCGCCCTCGTGGGCGGCGCTTCGCTCAAGGCTGCCGACTTCGCCTCTATGGTCGTCAAGGCAGGCGAGTAGGACATATGGCACAGCGTCATCTTCCTGCACTCCTGATTATCATGGACGGCTGTGGCCTGGCTCCGGCCGATGGCGAGAACGCCGTCGCCGCTGCCAAGACGCCCTTCCTTGATAGCCTGTATGAGAAGTACCCCCACACCACGCTCGGCGCTTCGGGCGAGGACGTGGGCCTTCCCGACGGCCAGATGGGCAACTCCGAGGTAGGCCACCTCAACATCGGTGCCGGCCGCATCGTGTTCCAGGAGCTTTCGCGCATCAACAATGCCATCAAGGACGGCTCCATCGCCAAGAACGAGGTTTTCGTCAAGGCTATGGACGACGTCAAGGCTGACGGCAAGGCTCTTCACCTCATGGGCCTTATGAGCCCTGGCGGCGTTCACTCCCACATGAACCACGTCGAGGCTCTGGTCAAGATGGCTGCCGAGCACGGTGTCAAGACCGTTCGCGTCCACGCCTTCATGGATGGTCGCGACGTTGACCCGCAGTCCGGTGCCGGTTACATGAGTGAGTTCTGCGCCTTCCTGGCTAAGATCTCCGAGGAGACCGGTTGCGACGCTCGCGTTGCCACCGTCTCGGGCCGTTATTGGGCCATGGACCGCGATAATCGTTGGGAGCGCATCCAGCGCGCCTACGACGTCATGATCAACGCGTCCGATGCCGATACCGACCCCGTTGCCGGTATCAAGGCCTACTACGAGAAGGATCCGCGCGGCGACGAGTTCGTCGAGCCCTTCGCTGCCCACAACGAGGGCATCCACGAGGGCGACGCGGCCATCTTCTTCAACTTCCGTCCCGACCGCGCTCGTCAGATGACCCGCGTGTTCACGGACAAGGAGGTCGACGGCTTTGCGCGCGAGCAGATTAAGCTTTCGCACTTTGTGACGATGACCGAGTACGATCCGACGTTTGACGTCGAGGTCGCCTTCCCCAAGACGTTCCCCGAGAACGTCCTGGCCGACGTTATCGCCGCCAATGGCCTGAAGCAGCTGCACACCGCCGAGACCGAGAAGTACGCTCACGTGACGTTCTTCCTCAACGGCGGCATCGAGGAGCCCAAGGAGGGCGAGGAGCGCGTGCTCGTCGCTTCCCCCAAGGTCGCTACCTACGATCTGCAGCCTGAGATGAGCGCTCCCGAGGTTACTGAGAAGCTTGTCGCCGCCATCAACGAGGATCGCGCTGATTTCTACATCGTGAACTTCGCGAACTGCGACATGGTTGGTCACACCGGT
>CAUDDU010000122.1 GCA_958448375.1 uncultured Collinsella sp. | reverse complement strand
GACTGGGGCATCGCCAGCGCCGATATCGCCATTCGCATGGCAACTGAGGTGCCGGCACGCTCCGCGCGCATCGAGGATAAGTGCGGCAGCATCATGCCGGGTCGCGACGCCGACTTTGTCGTGTTCGACCATGAGCTCACCCTCGTCGAGACGTATGTTGGCGGCCAGAGCGTCGGCAACGCCTTTACCGAGTAACGATAGAAAAAGACGGCGGGCCCGAATCTGCTCGGACCCGCCGTATGGGTTAAACGCTCAAAAGCACCTTAACAGTTACAGCTTGTTAGCGATCTTCTTTGCCGTGCGCTTGACGCCGGCCACAAGACCCCCCGCGGGATGCTCCTTTTCGTATGCTAGACGCTTCTCGCGCTTGGCGTACTCTTCGACGATGATGTCGCCATACTCGTCTTCGATTTTGTCGAAGAAGTCGACGGCGCCCTTAATTTCCTCAGCGGTCGGGTGTCCCTTCTGGACGCCGCCGGTAATCTTGAACGGACCCCACGTGTCAAATCCGGGGCAGCCGTAGACACCCATAAAGATGGCCTGCCTCATGCGGCAGATGCCATCGATATCCTTGCCGTACCACTTGTTTTTGCCACCGTAGGTCATAAGGCCAAACACCTTGTCCTGCGGCTGCAGCACGTTCGTGAGCACGCGCGCCATATCTTTGTCGATCTCGGAGTAATAGATGCCCGTGGCGACACCGATCAGATGGTATTCGTGCAGGTCGGGGTACTCGTTTTTACCGAGTGACTTCACGTCGAGGGTATCGATTTCGGGGTGTGCCTCAACGATGGCGTCCACGAGCTTTTTCGTATTGCCGTGGTGGCGTGAGGCATAAAGGATAATGGTTCGCATAAGAAGGCCTTTCAGCTGTAATTGCATCAATGTCTGTATGGTACCCCGTTGCATGCCTGGGAAACCGGACGCATCGATGAACGTGCGGGTTTGTCCTTTGGTCAGGGCCGAGACGGGTTCTTGCGAGCAAAAAGCAGTTGTTCGAAAGGATGGACAATGGAATACGCTCTCTCCAACGATTCGATTTCTATCAAGGTCTCCACGGCCGGCGGCTCGTTTACCTCGATTGAGGCTGGAGGTCGCGAGTACTTGTGGCAGGGCGATCCCGCCGTGTGGTCCGGCCAGGCACCGATTTGCTTCCCGATTTGCGGAGGTTTGCGCGATAACAGCGCCATGACGTTTGCCGGACATCATGTGAAGCTCGCCCGCCACGGCTTTGCGCGCAAGCAGGAGTGGAAGCTGTTGAGCCAAAGCACAAACGAGCTGGCTATGTGCCTGGCATCCGAGGATAACGCCGCGCTGCTGAGCGATTATCCTTATCCGTTTAAACTTGTCGCCCGCTATACGCTCGAGGACGCCGCCGTGCGTGTCTCCTATGAGGTTACCAACGAGGGCACCGAGGACATGCCTTTCTTTATCGGTGGACACCCCGGCTTTAGGTGTCCGCTCGACGAGGGTGAGTCCTATACGGACTACGAGTTGCGTTTTGAGAAAGACGAGGCTGCGGAGCTCTGCACCGCCGTTCCCTCGACCGGATTGATTGATGTGGACAGGCGCTCCAAGAACCCCATGGTGGGAAAGACGCTGCCTTTGTCGCATGAGCTCTTCGATTTTGCGGAGACCATCTTTGACGTGCTCGAGAGCCGTCAGGTCACGCTTTCCAAAAAGGGCGAGGACAAGGGCGTTCGCCTGAGCTTTGAGGGCTTCCCGTACCTCATTGTGTGGAGCAAGCCCGAGGGTGATTTTGTGGCAGTTGAACCCTGGGGCGGCCTCTCGACCTGTTCCGATGAGGATGACGTGCTTGAGCACAAGCGCGGCTGCCTTATCGCCAAGCCCAAAGAAACCATCGTGCGCTCGTTCACAATCGAGATTCTGTAGTCGCATGTAGCCAATTCGTTTTGCAAGGCATAAGGAGCCTGCGAGATAAGGAGCTAGAAATGATCCTCACCGTTACGATGAACCCGTCCGTCGATACGCGCTATCAGCTCGATGAGCTCATTATCGACGACGTCAACCGCGTGACGCCCGAAAAGACCGCCGGCGGTAAGGGCCTCAACGTGGCCCGCGTCCTGGGCCAGCTGGGCGACGATGTCGTGGCAACCGGCCTGCTTGGTGGTCATATGGGCGCCTATATGGCCGAGCTCATGGATGCCAACGGCATTAAGAATGATTTTGTGCCCATCAAGGGCGAGACCCGCATCTGCCTCAATATCCTTCATGCTGGCAACCAGACCGAGTTGCTCGAGAGCGGCCCGACGATTGCCCCCGAGGAACTCGATGCCTTTACCGCCAAGTTCGCCGGGCTTGCGAGCAAGGCCGATGTCGTTACCATCTCGGGTTCGCTGCCCCGCGGCGTCGAGACGGACTACTATGCCAAGATCACGGGCATTGCCGAGAACGCCGGCGCCAAGGTGCTGCTCGATACCTCGGGTGCCTCGCTTGAGGCTGCGCTCAAGTCCGAGGTCAAGCCTGAGCTGGTTAAGCCTAACCTGACCGAAATTAACGGCCTTCTGGGCACGAGCTTTACCACCGACGATGTGGACGAGCTCCGTTCCGCGCTCGCCGCTGACGCCCGCTTCTCCGATATACCCTGGGTCGTCGTATCCATGGGCGCTGCCGGCTCAGTTGGCTTCCATAACGGCCGTGCGTTCCGCGCCAAGACCCCCGATATCCCCGCCGTTAACGCTACGGGCTCTGGCGATTCGACCATTGCCGGCTTCGCACATGCGATTGCTGCCGGCGCCGACGACGAGACGGTGCTGCGTACCGCCAACACCTGCGGCAAGCTCAATGCCATGGATCCCATGACTGGCCACTTGGTTATGGATCGTTGGGACGAGGTTTACAACGGTGTTGTCGTGACCGAGCTGTAGGAGCTTGTGCTGCGCCCCCGGCATCGCTTGCTAGCTCATGTCGACGACAAGTGCAGTAGCATTATGCCGGGGCGCGACGCCGACACTGTCGTGTTCAATCCCGACCTTACCCTGGTCGAGACGCATGTGGGTGGCAACAGCGCCAAAGAAACGATCCGAGAGGGGATTTAGATGATTTACGGTGCATTGGGCGATATCGAGGAGTACCGTGGAATGCTCAAGGGCCTCGACGTGCTGATCGACTGGCTCGAGGAGAACGATCCGGCGAAGCTCGAGGTCGGCAGCCATCCGATTCTGGGCGACAAGGTCTTTGCGAACGTCATGGCTCCCACGACGCGTCCCGAAGCCGAGGCTCACTATGAGACGCATCAGCGCTATCACGACCTGCAGATGGACGTCGAGGGTCGCGAGGCCTTTAAGGTTGCCACGGGCAGCCTGACGCTGGTTCAGGAGTTTGACGAGAGGGACGACTACGATTTGGTCGATTCCGACGCCTCGATCGCCGGCGATCTTGCTGACGACAAGTTTGCGCTGTTTGTTGCCGGCGAGCCTCACATGCCCACGCTCGAGTTCCCGGGCGATGGCGCGCAGCCGGTCAAGAAGATTTGCTTTAAGCTGCTTGCCGACGCTTACTGGGAGGAGTAGCGCGCTGCTCGGCTGAGCTGTTCGTGTTGCGAGCGTTATCCCTTGGGGGAGCTCGCTTGGGCCCCGCTGAACGCGGTTCCTTTGGGGATTGCGGTTGGCGGGGCTTTTGTTGAGTAGGGGAGTTTCCGGCGGCGTTGTGCTTGGATTGGCGGATGCGCGCCCGAAATCGGCAACAAAAAAGCCGCCCGAAGGCGGCTATCTTGTGCAATGGAGCCAGCGACCGGGCTCGAACCGGTGACCCCCGCTTTACGAGAGCGGTGCTCTACCAACTGAGCTACGCTGGCGACCATGTGGTGACGCAACTGAGGCGTCAACGGCTGTCTATGATACGGGACATCGCACATCCGCGCAAGGGCTCTGACGGCTTTTCTCACTTTAAATGCACTAATATTAGAGGCGTGATGTCTGCGGCGTCCATCTGGCGCTTGACCAGCTGTTGAGTTGGTGGTCGACGTCCCGCTCGTATGGGTCTCAAACAGAATGGGGCAGCCATGGCTCAACCCAAGATCCTTCTCACACATATCGACGACCGTTTCATTTACGGACAAGACGTTGAGCTGTGGAACGAAGCCGTGGGTTCCAACCTTGTCCTAATCGTCAACGATGAGATCGCGGCAGATTCGCGCCAATGGGCACCCATGAGGGTGGCGGCGCCAGAAGGCGTTTGGACGCGGTTTTTCTCGGTACAAAAGGTCATCGACATCATTCATACCGCAACGCCTCGCCA
>CAUDDU010000121.1 GCA_958448375.1 uncultured Collinsella sp. | reverse complement strand
GGGCATGCACGGTTGGCAGTTCCATACGCTGACCGAGGACATCCAGTTCACCACGTTCTGCGCTATTCACGGCATTCGCATCGGTTATGCGCCGGCGGAGTTCTTTGATGAGCAACCGGTGACGTTTAAGGCGTCCTGGAAACAGCGCATGCGTTGGACCAAGGGCTTCTACCAGGTCTTTTTTACCTACGGCAAGCATCTTGTCAAATCTACGTTCCGCTATCATCGCTTTGCCGCCTACGACATGTTTATGACCATCGCTCCGGGCATGCTGCTGTCCCTGATCTCCATGCTCGCCAACGCGACCTTCCTCATCGTGGGCGGGCTTTCGCACGGCTTCTTGGCCACCGAGGTCGAGATGCAGGCTTGTGCCGCCTCGCTCATTATGACCTTCGCGATGATGTACCAGACCTTCTTTATCCTTGCGTTGCTTACGACCATCTTTGAGTACAAGCACATTCACTGCGCGCAAAAGTGGCGTCTGGTGACCAACCTGTTTACCTTCCCGATCTTTATGTTCAGCTATATCCCCATCACGGTGGCTGCTCTGTTCCTAAAGGTCGACTGGGTCCCGACGCAGCACGCCGTCAACGTTACCCTCGATGAGGTCATGCAGGGCGCCAAATAACCACCACCAAAACCACCACAAAGGGGACAGGCACCTTTGTGGTGGTTTTTGCCTTTGCGATGCAGCTTGAGGAGGAGTCCGATGGTCTATATCCCGTTTTGGATTTGCATCTTTGCCGGTGCGGCGATTGATGCCCGTGAGCGGCGGTTTCCGAATGCGCTTGCCGGAGCGTGTGCGGTGGCGGCATTAGCAGGCGTTTGGCTCGACAAAGGCGTTAACACGGCGCTTGACCACGCCGGTCTTGCGGCCATCGTCTACCTTGCCCTTGTGCTCACTGAGTCGTTTTGGCGTCGTGTTCGCCGCGCTTCCGGCATTGGCATGGGGGACGCCAAGGCGCTCTTCGCGCTTTGCACGCTCGACCCTATAGGCGGCATCGTGGCATTTGCCGTCGCGCTCCTGGTCCTTGCCCTCTCCTGCCTCTTCACAAAATCGCGCTCCCTGCCTTTGCTCCCGTTTTTGGTGCCGATATTTGCCATAATCGAGGTCGTGGGCTGCACATTGTAACCGATTGCGCATCCTTCTTAAGGAGCATGCCATGGCAACTAATCAAGAAACGGCCGCCATTAAGGCGCGCATGGACCGCATTCCCGCGGCGTTGTCGCCCGAGCTGGTCGAGCGTATCGCCGCCGACCGCGCCTCGGGTGTCGTTAATCCTTATCGATGCGGTGATGACCAGGCCATTCGTCGTATTGATCGCGCTGCCGACAAAGGCACGCTTATGCGTCCGGCGTTTATGCGCGATACCGAAAAGATTCTTCATCTTCCGGCGTACACGCGTTATGCAGGCAAAACGCAGGTCTTTAGCTTCCGTAGCAATGATGATCTGTCGCGCCGCGGTTTGCACGTGCAGCTTGTCTCGCGCATTGCGCGCGATATCGGTCGCGCCCTGGGGCTCAACTGCGATCTGATCGAGGCGATTGGCCTGGGCCACGACTTGGGACACACGCCCTTCGGCCACGCCGGCGAGCGCTTTCTCAACGATATTTACCACGAGCGCACGGGTCGCTACTTTTTCCATAACGTGCAGTCGGTCCGCGTGCTCGACGCCCTGTATGGCCGCAACGTGTCGCTCCAGACGCTCGACGGCGTCTTGTGCCATAACGGCGAATACGAGCAGCGCGTGTTTGAGCTCTCGGACATGGGTTCCTTTGACCAGTTCGATCAGACGGTTGAGGACTGCATTGCCAAGGGCTATAGCGCAATTGAGCACCTACGTCCCATGACGCTCGAGGGCTGCGTGGTTCGCATCTCGGATATCCTTGCCTATGTTGGACGCGATCGCCAAGACGCCATTGCGGCGGGCCTGCTGTCACCCGACGCTTTTGACGACGGTCGGGGCGGCGCCTATAACAGCTGGATCCTCACGCATGCTTCCATCGACATCGTTGAGCATAGCTACGGTAAACCGCGCATCGAGATGAGCGAGGAGCTTTTTGAGGAAATCCGCCGAGCCAAGCGCGAGAACTACGAGAAGATCTATAGCAAAGGCGGCATTGAAGGCGACTCCGAAGCGGAGCTGCGCGTGGCGTTCGAAAAGCTCTACGACCGTTGCCTGCAGGATATAAACGAAGGCGACGAGTCCTCTTACATCTTTAAGCATCATATTTCGCGCATTGAGCAGCAGCTTTCCTACTACGATCGCACCTATACCTGGCAGGACGACAAGGATCAAGCGGTGGTGGATTACATCGCGAGCATGACGGACGGCTATTTCTGCGAGCTGACGAGCAAACTATTTCCTGGTCTGGAGTTTCCCAATCGTACCTATATTAACGAACGGTAGTTCGTATATATTCGGTATACTGTTAGTGGAAAACGTTTTTGATTGATGCACGGGATGGCTATGGACGACCTTTTTTCTGCCTCGACGCGCGAGCGTTCCTTTAAAAATGCGCCGCTCGCGGTGCGCATGCGCCCCAACTCGCTCGACGAGTACGTAGGCCAGCAAAAGGCCGTCGGTAAGGGCTCGTGGCTGCGTGCTGCGATTGAGCATGACGTACTGACGAGTGTGATTCTGTATGGGCCGGCCGGTACGGGCAAGACGACGCTGGCCCACATTATCGCTAACCATACCAAGAGCGAGTTTGTCGAGGTCAGCGCCGTCACGGGTACCGTGAAGGACCTGCGTCGCGTAATCGACGAGGCCAAGACGCGCCTGAATACGTACGATCGTCGCACCATTCTATTTATCGACGAGATTCACCGCTTCTCCAAGTCGCAGCAGGATGCTCTGCTGCATGCAGTTGAGAACCGTACCGTCATTATGATTGGCGCCACGACCGAGAACCCGTACTTCGAGGTAAACTCCGCATTGTTGTCGCGCGGTCGCGTGGTAGAGCTTGAGCACCTGAAGGACGAGGATATCGCCACGCTCATTGAGCGTGCGCTCGAGGCGCCGCAGGGTCTGAACGGCAAGTTCTCGGCCGATGAGGATACGGTTAAGACCATTTGCACGCTGGCCGCGGGTGATGCGCGCTCAGCGCTCACGACGCTTGAGCTTGCGAGCGAGATTGCCGTTACGCGTCCCGATACTGAGGGAACGCCAGTGCCGGCGGCGGGGGAACGCTATCCCATTACCGTGGATGACGTGAAGATTGCCAACCCGCGTCGTGGCTTTTCGTATGACAAAAACGGCGACATGCACTACGACATTATTAGTGCGTTCATCAAGTCCATGCGAGGGAGCGACCCCGATGCCACGATTTATTGGCTTGCACGCATGATCGATGCGGGAGAGGATCCTAAGTTTATTGCTCGCCGCATTATGATCCACGCTTCCGAGGACGTCGGAAACGCCGATCCGCAGGCGCTTTTGGTGGCACATGCCGCGTTTAAGTCTGCCGAGGTCATTGGCTATCCCGAATGCCGCATTAACCTGGCTCAGGCTGCGCTCTATGTTTGCCTGGCGCCTAAATCCAACGCGTGCGAGGCTTCAATCGATGCGGCGTTGGCCGATATCCATTCAAGTGGGCTGCGCGAGGTGCCTAGTTATCTGCGCGACCGTCATCGCCCGGGCAGCGACGAATACGGTGTGTATAAGTATCCGCATGATTATCCCGAAGGCTGGGTCGATCAGCGCTATTTGCCCGAGGGACTGGAGCGCGGCGCGTTCTGGCAGCCTGCCGGTCGCGGTTGGGAAGAGTGGCGTGTGGAGCAAAGCGAACGCGACCGTAGCGGGAATGCTCCGAAGTAGCTACTGATTATTTTGTCCCACGATCTCACGCTTGGCATGTTCAGTCCCCTTTGGGGTACCATGAAAAGCGTCTGTATTTCGATTCTTCCGGGAGGCTTGTATGAGTCCCATTCAAATCGCCCTGCTGCTGCTCGCCGTTGCCGGCGTGTGGGCCATCGCTGAGCTCGCGCTTACCCTGCGCAAGACCCGCAATGTTGTCGACTCGCTCGATAAGACCGTGAACGACCTCAACAACACCATCGCCGAGGCTCAGCCTGTTGTGGCAAAGCTCGATGGCGCTGTCGATGAGCTTACGCCGGCGCTTGCCCAGATGGAGCCGCTGCTTAAGTCGAGCAAGACGGCAGTTGATGCCCTTACCTCCAATCTCGTAGAGGTCGAAGCCGTGGTTCGCGACATTTCCGAGGTTACGGGCAGCATGGCCGAGGCCAGCAATGCTGTGTCGAGCGTGACCGACTCTGCCGCCGGTGCTGTGCAGAAGCTCTTCAATAAGGTGAAGGCTCCTGCAGCTGAAGCCGAGC
>CAUDDU010000120.1 GCA_958448375.1 uncultured Collinsella sp. | reverse complement strand
ACGCTCACCTCAAAGCCCGAGCCCTCAACATCACCAAACATGTCGAAGAACGACGTCTGGCCGCTCGCACGATCCTTCTGGCGCTTCACCGCGGCATCGATGATGTTCTCAGGGTTGTTCTTATCCACAAAGTGCATCATCTGGCGACGCGGATACCCCGTGGAGTCGAAGGCGCCTGCCTTGATGAGCGATTCGATCACACGGCGGTTGGCCTGGCTCGAGTCCACGCGCTCGACAAAGTCGTGCAGCGTCTTAAACGGACCGCCCGCCTCGCGCTCGGCGATAATCGCCTGCGCCACGCCGGTGCCCACGCCGCGGATGCCGGCCAGACCAAAGCGCACGCCCTCCTTGGTAGCCGTGAACTCAGTACCGGACTCGTTGACATCTGGCGACAGCACGGGGATGCCGTCGTGACGGCACGCCGAGACGTAGTGAACGATCTTGTCGGTCTTGCCCGTATAGGACGTCAGAACGGCCGCCATGTACTCGTGCGGATAGTGCGCCTTGAGCCACGCCGTCTGCATAACCAGGATGGCGTAGCCGGCGGAGTGCGACTTGTTAAAGGCGTAGGACGCGAACTCAAGAACATCGTCCCAAATCTTCTGGGCGACCTCGCGCGTGTAGTTGTTCTTGATAGCGCCGTTCATCCAGTGGTCGTAGGTGGTCTCGTCCGAGCCATCCTCCCAGTGGAGCACCGTCGACGTGAGCAGCTTGATCTTTTTCTTAGCCACGGGCTTACGGATACGCGAGTCCGATTCGCCCTTGGAGAAGCCGCACATCTCGACGGAGATGAGCATAACCTGCTCCTGATAGACCATGGTGCCGTAGGTTTCGCCCAGGATGTCGTCCAGACGGTCGTCGTAGGAGACAGCCGGTTCCTTGCCGTTCATACGGTTGATATAGGACGAAACCATGCCGGCGCCCAGCGGTCCCGGGCGGTACAGAGCGATCAATGCCACGACGTGCTTGTACTCGGTGGGCTTCATGTTCTTGATCGTGGCCGTCATGCCGGCGGACTCGACCTGGAAGACGCCGGCGGTGTGGCCGGAGCCCATGAGCTTAAAGATCTCGGGGTCGTCAAAGGGAATCTCTTCCTCTTTGATGTCGATGCCGAAGTTCTTTTTGATGTTGGCCTTGGCCTTGGAGATAACCGTCAGCGTACGCAGACCCAGGAAGTCCATCTTGAGCAGGCCCATGTCGGCAACGGTATGGCCCTCGTACTGGGTAATCTCGACGCCGCCCTTGGTATCGAGCTTGGTGGGCACGTGCTCGTTGACGGGGTCGCGGCAAATCAGAACGGCGCACGCGTGCACGCCCTCGCCACGGGTAAGGCCCTCGATCGAGAGCGCCGTGTCGATGATGCGGCGGGCGTCGTCGTCCTTTTTATAGGCCTCGGCAAAGTCGGGGTTAAACAGATCCTCTTTGCCGGGTTGCTTTTCGAGCACCTGCTTGAGCTTGACCTTGGGGTCGCTCGAGACCATCTTGGACAGGCGCTGGCCCATGTAGACCGGGTAGTCCAGGACGCGCGCGGCGTCGTTGATGGCCTGCTTGGCCTTAATGGTCGAGTAGGTGATGACGTGGGTAACCTTCTCGGGGCCGTAGAGCTGGCGAACGTGCTCCACGACCTCGAGGCGCCGCTCATCGTCGAAGTCCATATCGATATCGGGCATCTCGGTACGCTGCGGGGACAGGAACCTCTCGAACATCAGGCCGTTCTCGAGCGGGTCGAACGCGGTGATGTTCATGGCGTAGGCGACGATAGCGCCGGCGGCCGAGCCACGGCCGGGGCCGACGCCGATGCCGTTGTCCTTGGCCCATTGCACGTACTCGGCAACGATCAAAAAGTAGGCGGCAAAGCCCTTGTCGCAGATGACCTTGTATTCGTACTCAAAGCGCTCTTTGATGTTGACGCCGCCGATCTCGCGCGTGGCCCAGTCGTCACCGTAGTGCTGGCGCAGGCCCTTCTCGCACTCGCGGCGGAACTGGCTCTCGTGCGTCTCGCCGGGATCGAGCAACGGGAAGCGCGGCAGGATGATGGAGTCCCAGTCCAGCTCAACGTAGCACTTGTCGGCGATCTCGAGCGTGTTGTCGCAGGCCTCGGGGCAATACGGGAACATCGCCCGCATCTCCTCCTCGGTCTTCATGTAAAACTCCGAGCCGGTCATGCGCATGCGGTTAGGGTCGTCGACCTTGGCGTTCATGCCAATGCACATGATGACGTCCTGCACGGGCGCGTCCTCGCGGCGCAGGTAGTGGAAGTCGTTGGTGGCGATGACCTTGACGCCCACCTGCTTGGCGATGTCGATGAGCGTGCGGTCCATCTGCTCGTCGGTCAGGCCGTTGTCGGTGGTGATGCCGTGTTCCTGGATCTCGATGTAGAAGTCGCCGGGCTCGAAGGTGTCACGGAAGGTCTCGGCCCACTTGATGGCGCCCTCCATGTCACCGCGGTCGATGTACTTGGGGATGATGCCCGCGATGCAGGCGCTCGTGCAGATCATGCCCTTGGCGTGGCGGCGCAGGTTGTCGAGCGTCACGCGCGGCTTGTAGTAAAAGCCCTGCACGGCGGCCTCGGAAACCGTCTGCATCAGGTTGACGTAGCCCTCCTGGTCCTTGGCCAGAAGGATCATGTGGTAGAGCTCGGGCTTGTGGTCGCGAGCAAGGGTCTCGTCCGGCGTAAAGTAGACCTCGCAGCCAAAGATGGGCTTGATGACCAGGGGCGGCTTGAGCTCGTCGATGTTGCCCTTCTCGTCCCACATGGCCATGTCCTTCACATACTGGGCATGCTCGCGCGGGTTTTCCTCGGGATCGGGCTCCACCAGCTCGTCGCGGCGGTCCTTTTCCAGGAAGGCCTTGTCGTGGCTCCAGGTTTTGTACTCGGGCGTGTTGTGGTTGACGGCGTCGCAGGCCAGCGCCAGGTCGGGCACGCCATACATGTAGCCGTGGTCGGTAATGGCCACGGCGGGCATGCCCAGCTCAACGGCACGGTTGACCATATCCTGGATACGGGTTGCGCCGTCGAGCATGGAAAAGACAGTGTGGTTGTGCAGATGGACGAATGCCATGTGATGAGCTCCGATGCGGGTTCGTGTTCTGACTGAACGATTTTACCCCACGGCACGGACAGCACCCGAACCTAGCCAAACCCACACGGCTCCTCTTGAGTTGCGGTGAAATAGTTCCCGCTTGGGCCATCTGGGCCGCAATACAGGAACTATTCCACCGCAAGCTATCTGAGGGCTAGAGATTGTAGGTGACTACTTGGGGCTCGGCGGGATTGACGAAGAGAGTCGGATCGGCCTGCTCCACGCGAACAGCCTCAAAGCCCGCCCTGCGCAGAACGTCGGCGTAGACGCGCGCCTGCAGGGCGTGCTTCTCCTGCAGCTGTTCCGGCGTCTCGTCCGGCGCGCCGCCCGTCTTGTAGTCGATGACCAGCGCACATGACGAATCCGCCGGGTTCGTCGCCAAAGCGTCGATGGCGCCCTCGGCATAAGCACCGTAGCGAGCGATGTCCTCGTCCTCGCAGCCCAGTGAAAAGAACGGCACCTCGGCGCGAACGCACGGCCACGCGAGCAAGTCGGCACGAACAGCCGACTTGAGCCAGCGGTCCAGGGCAACGTCGAAGCGCTCACGCTGCTCCGGCGTCAGGCACCACAGGCGCGCCAGCGCATCGGCACGCTCAGCGGGCAGCGCATCGGCACCCATCTCGATCAGCCACTGGCAGGCGGCATGGAACGCCGAGCCCAGCGCCATGGGGTTGCCGGCGGGCTCAACGGCAGCCACGTCTGCATCCGTCATCTCCGAGCCATCCGACTCCGCATCATCGCCGGCCTCGTCCATGGGCACGTGTGCCTCGGCGGCACGATCTTCCGTCTCGGCATGGAGCGCCGCGGCGATTGACGAGTAGCTATACGAATCACGCATCGGATACGGACAGATGCCCATGCGCACGCCCACTGCCTGGGAATACACAAGCTCAAACGAATCGGGCTTGGGGTCGGCAGGACCGGGGACGGTTGAGCGCGCAGCATTATCGGCGGCATCGGCATCGCCACGAACAAGCCTGCCCTCGGCATCCAGCGAAGCGTTGGCCTCAAACGCCTGCTCGCCAAAGGTAAAGTCCGAAAGCGAAATGAGCTCGTAGTCGCCCGGCTGGGAGTTGTCGAACACCAGGCGGTCGGCATCGAGCTGCGGCATGTCCAGAGCGTCGGTCGGCAAAATACGGCGCAGCACGTCGTAGGTCAGATCGGTCTCGACATCGAAGGTCGGCGCCGTCACCTTGCCACGGCTCACGCCAGCATCCATCGCCAAGATCACCAGCTCGCGCGCACGCGTCATGGCAACGTAGAGCAAGCGGGCCCGC
>CAUDDU010000119.1 GCA_958448375.1 uncultured Collinsella sp. | reverse complement strand
TAACAGTTAGACGGGAATTCGGGCCCTAGATGTTACAGATTGAGATAATTGAGCTGTGAAAACAAAAACCTCCGCAGGGGTGCTTCCCTTGCTGAGGTTTTTTACTCGTTGAGTAGCCTTACGGCTTCGGCGGCCATGTTCTCGACCGTCATGCCGTTCTGAGCGAGCAGCTCGTTGGGGTCGTAGCGGTCGGGGAAGCCTTTGGCGATGCCGAAGGTGCGCGTGCGCACAGGCGTGCAGGCCAGATAGCACGCGACGCGCTCGCCCCAGCCGCCGTCCAAGATGCCGTCCTCGAGGGTGACGACAACGCGATGCTCGGCGGCGAGACTGTCGAGGAACTCGCGGTCAAGCTCGGTTGCATAGCGCGGGTTGACGAGCGTGGCCTCGATACCGTACTCGGCAGCCAAGCGGTTTGTCACGCGCTCGCCCAGCTCAAAGAAATCGCCAAGTGCGAGCACGGCAACGTCGCGACCCCGGCGCACCACGTTGTAGCGAACGGCGCTGTAGTCGGTGTCTTCGGCGGGCGCAAGGTCGGGACGGCTTACCAGGCCGATGCCCGGTACGCGGATCGCCACGGGATGCTCGCGGTGATCGAGCGACCAGTTCAGCATGGACAGATATTCCTCCATGCAGGCCGGCGCCAAGTAGTGCATGTTGGGAAGACCGCCCAGCATGGAAATATCAAAGAACGAAAGGTGCGTCTCGGACGTGGTGCCAAAGATCGACGCGCCAAACACTAGGATGGTTGCGGGGGCGTCGTTGAGGCACAGGTCGTGCCACAGTTCGTCGTAGGCGCGCTGCAGGAACGTACCGTACACGCCAAAGACCGGCTTAGCGCCCGAGCGCGCAAGCGCGGTGGCAAAGGTTACGGCATGCTCTTCGGCAATGCCCACATCGACGAACTGTTTGCCAGCGGCAGCGCGAAGCTCGGGTGTAAAGCCCATGATGTAGGGCGTGGCGGCCGTGATGCCAACGACCTGCGGATCGCGCTCGATGGCGGCGCTGAGCGCCTCGCCCGTAATGTCGGCATAGGTGCGCGGCGCAGGCTCGCTCGGATGGCCCGGGCAAAGTTTGCGGCCGGTTGCCATATCGAAGGGCCCCACATGATGCCAGCGCTCGGGATCGCTCTGGGCTGGCTCAAAGCCCTTGCCCTTGGCGGTGGAAACGTGCAGCACGATGGGATGATTGATATTGCGCAGTTCCTGCAACGCGTCGACGAGGGCCAACACGTCGTTACCGGCGTCCAGGTAGCGGTAGTCGAGCCCCATCGCGCGGAAAACGTTGCGCTCACAGGTGCCGTTGCTGGCGCGCAGCTCGGCCAGATTGCGATAGAGGCCACCGTGGTTCTCGGCGATGGACTGGTCGTTGTCATTGACGATGATGATTAGGTTGCTATCGAGTTCGGCGGCATTGTTAAAGCCCTCAAACGCCAGGCCGCCCGAAAGCGAGCCGTCGCCAATAACGGTAATGACGTTGTATGCATCGCCCGCCAGGTCACGAGCGTGCGCCAGGCCGCAGCCCAAGCTCACCGAGGTCGAGGTGTGACCCATGGCGAACAGGTCGTGCTCGGACTCGTCGGGATTGGCAAAGCCAGAAGCCTCACCATAACGCTCCGGATCGATATAAGTGTACGCGCGCCCGGTCAGCGCCTTGTGGGCGTAGGTCTGGTGCGAAACGTCAAAGACAATCTTGTCGATGGGGGAGTCAAATACGCGATGAAGCGCAACCGTAAGCTCAACGACGCCCAAGTTGGGGGCAACGTGCCCGCCGACGGCGGCGGAGCTTTCGAGGATTGCCTGGCGGATCTCGCCGCAGAGCTGCGGGAGCTCGGCGCGATTAAGAGCCTTGACGTCCTCGGGCGTTGTCGTTTGCGTAAGCAGCATCGTTGTGGGTTACTCCATGCGAATCGTGCGCCGGCACTCCCTCGGCCGGCACAATTGCACAAGACAGTCTCGCACATTTTGGCGTTTGATATGTGACGGCGGCGCGGTAATTCGCCAACTGGTGGGGCAAAACGTTTTGTCCGATGCCATACTGATATGTTCCATGATGTTTTATCGATTGTGCACAGGCCGTGGCTTGTCGCCGTGAGTCGCTGGAAGGAGGCAGCATGTCCGATGCCGTTCGTGCCGAAGAAATCGCGCACGAGGTCGACTATGCCGCCCGCCAGCTGGCCCAGGCGGGCCGCTTGGACCTGACACACGAGTTTATCCAGCATGGCGACGTGACGGTCTATGCACATGTGACTTCAGTAGCGCGGGCGAGCCTGTCCTTTGCCGAGCGCTTGGGCCGTGCTGGCATTTCGGTCGACCGTGCTTCATTGCTGCGCGGGGCCCTGCTGCACGATTACTTTCTCTATGACTGGCACGATCCCGACCCAAGCCATCGGCTGCATGGCTTTCGTCACCCGTTTTTTGCCCTGGCACGTGCGGAGGAAGATTTTGAGCTGACGCCGCGCGAACGGAATATTATCGTGCGGCATATGTTTCCGCTGGTGCCAGTGCCGCCGACGTGTCGTGAGGCTTGGATTGTATGCCTGGCAGATAAATGGTGCGCTCTGCGCGAGACGGTCGCCGGTCGTCTGCGGCGCAAGGACGAGGCGGACGATGACGTGAGTGGCGAATCGAGCGAAAAGAGGAGAGGGTAGACGGTGGGGACCGCGATCGACATGGCATTTGACGGCGCGACGCTTGCCACCTGCCCACTCTCGGCACTGGTGCTCTCGTTTGCCTTTTACGGGTTTTGCGGTTGGGCATGGGAGTCGACAGTATGCGCCATGCTCAATCACGGACGATTTGCCAACAGTGGCTTTTTGCTTGGGCCGTGCTGCCCCATCTATGGCGCGGGCGGCATTGCCTGCTGGCTGCTGTTGCGTGGGATTCCGGATGCCTCGAGCCAGTTTGTCGCTGCAGCGCTCGTATGCAGCGTGATTGAGTACAGTGTGGGCCTTCTATTGGAAAAAACAACGGGCGCTCGCTTTTGGGACTATTCGCACCTGCCGTTTAACCTGCACGGACGCATCTGCCTGTACTGGGCATGCGCGTTTGGCCTGGGTGCGTTGTGTATTTGCCGCGTGGTGGAGCCGGCGGTGTTGGGCCTGCTTGCCCATCTGCCGGTGCTGATTGTGCGGCTGTCCGCGTTTATCGTCGCGGTCGCGATGATGGTCGACGCGGTGTGCTCGTTGGCGAGCTGGCGGCGTCTGTCTGATCAGCTGGAGCGCGTCCGGGCCGACCTTGCCGACCGCATTAATGAGTCGCTTGCCGATGCCTCGGACTCAATGCTTGAGCGCATTCCCGATTCGACGATTGACTCGGTGGCACAGACGCACATCCGCAGCCGTGCCGTTAACGCGTGGCTGGCGGAGCTGGGCGATGCGACGCTCGATGCCCTGCGCGAGAAGGCTTCGATGCCGACGTTTATCGCGGATGGTGCTCGCGGCCTGGCGCTCGCTGCCCGCCGCGTGGCCGATGCCGCGCCGAGCATGCCGCGTCCGTCGTTCAGTCGTCGCCTTGCCGGCAAGCGCATGAGCCGTCCGGTGCCGAGCGTGTCGCTCAGCCGCCGCGACCTGCGCTTTTTCAATGCCTTCCCGCGTCTGCGCATCAATCGCTACGAAGGTGTCATTCGAGCAACTAATCTCCGCGACCGCGCCCGCGAGCTGTTTCGGCGCTAGCCGGGATGGGCGTGCTCACGGCTCCCTTGCTCGCGTATTTCCCGTCCGTTTCGCGTCCGTTGCCGTGCCGTTTCCAAGATTGCGGCACCGTTTCCATTCGACAACGCAGCGTTTAACAACGCCGTATCTGGTCTACACCAGTTGCCCCTCGGCCGCATTATGGGCGCCGACAACGTTCATGCGATCAAGGGGGAGCGAATGTACGATACGGGATCGACAACGTTTATGCTCATCTGCACCATGCTCGTGTTTTTAATGACACCGGGTCTGGCGTTTTTCTATGGCGGCCTGTCCAGGCGCAAAAATGTCATCAACACCATGCTTATGTGCTTTGGCGCCATTGGTTTGGTTGGTGTGCTGTGGATTGTCGCCGGCTGGTCGCTGGCCTATGGTGGCGACGGCGCGAACCCGTTTATTGGAGGCCTTGACCAGCTGCTGTGCCTGCCGGTACTCAACCAGGTGCTGCAGGCGGCCGAGGGCAATCCCGCGGACGGTGCCGTCTACCCTCAGATCATCAACATCGCCTTCCAGATGGCGTTTGCCATGATCACCGCCGCTATCGTTACGGGCAGTCTGGCAGGCCGCGTTAAGTTTGGTGCCATGACGGCCTTCCTGGGCATTTGGCTGCTCGTGGTCTATGCGCCGCTCGCCCACATGGTTTGGGGCGGCGATGGTTCCTTTATCGGCGACATCATCGGCGCGCTCGACTTTGCCGGCGGCGACGTGGTACACATTTCGTCCGGTCTCACGGGCCTGATTCT
>CAUDDU010000118.1 GCA_958448375.1 uncultured Collinsella sp. | reverse complement strand
GGACGCCAGTGCCGTCGACCTCATTCGTCCCGCCATGTATGGCGCTTACCACCACATCACGGTGATGGGTCAGCCGGACGGTCCCGATAAAACCGCAGCCACCGTCACGAACACGTACGACATCACGGGCAATCTGTGCGAGAACAATGACAAGTTCGCCATCGACCGCGAGCTTCCGCATATCGACATGGGCGACCTGCTCGTGATTCACGACACCGGCGCGCATGGCCACTCTATGGGCTACAACTACAACGGCCGCCTGCGCTCCGCCGAGGTCCTGCTGCGCCCCGATGGCTCGGCAGACCTCATTCGCCGCGCCGAGCGCCCGGGCGATTACTTTGCCACGCTCGACGTGCTGCCGTGCGGCCGCGAGCTGCTGGCCAAATCGCGCGCCGAAAGCGCCCGCCGTCGCGCTCAGGACGAGCGCCTAGCAGTCGCCGCCCAATGGAACAAACGCGTCCAGATCGCGGAAGCGAAGGAGAAGAACATGGATATCCGCAATCTCGAGGGCTCAATCGTCGCCCTTGTCACGCCGTTTAAAAAGGACGGCAGTGTCGACTTTGACGCGCTTGAGCGCCTTATCGATTTCCACCTGCAAAATGGCACTGACGCCATCCTCACCCTGGGCACCACCGGTGAGAGTGCCACGATGACCGATGACGAGGACAACTCCGTCGTCGCCGCTGTGGTCAAGCATGTTGCAGGACGCGTCCCCGTTATTGCCGGCTCGGGCTCCAACTCCACGCAGACCATGCTCACCAAGTCGCTCACCTATCAGGGCCTGGGCGCCGACGGTCTGCTGCTCATTACCCCCTACTACAACAAGTCCAATGAAGAGGGTATCTATCAGCACTTTAAGACCGTCGCCGATGCCGTGGACATCCCCTGCATCCTGTACAACATCCCCGGCCGCTGTGGCTGCGGCATCAGCGAACGCAACGTAGAACGCCTGGCCGCGCACCCCAACATCATGGGTATTAAGGAGGCCTCGGGCAACGTCGCCTACGCGGCCAAGATCGCCCACCTGCTGTCAGACGACTTCCGCATGTACTCGGGCGAGGATGCACTCACAGTGCCGCTCATGAGCCTGGGCGCTTCGGGCACCATCAGCGTGTGGGCCGACGTGCAGCCGCAGCTTGTACACGACATGTGCCGCGCTTATCTGGACGGCGACGTAGCGCGCGCCCGCGATATCCAGATTGCCGGCCAGCCGCTCATCAACGCCCTCTTTAGCGAGGTCAACCCCATCCCCGTCAAGGAAGCGCTCGCCCAGATGGGCATGATCGAGGCAAACTACCGTATGCCGCTGTGCCCCATGGCAGACGACACGCGAGCCGCACTTACCGATGCTCTGAAGGGAGCTGGTCTACTTGATTAAGACCGTCATTATGGGAACGGGCCGCATGGGCTCGCTCATCCGCACTACCGCCGAAGGCATTGTCGACGCCGCCGGGCAGCCCGTTTTTGATATCGTGGCCCAGATTGGCTTCGATTTGAGCGAGCTCGAGAACGCACCGGCTGCCGACGTCATCATCGACTTCTCGAACGTCGCGACCTTCGACGCCGTCGTCGCCTATGTCGAGCGCACGGGCGCGGCGTTGGTCTCAGGCACCACAGGCTACACCCCCGAGCAGATGGACCGCCTGCGTGAGCTGGGCCAGAACACCCGCGTTATGCACTCGGGCAATTACTCCATCGGTATCGCAGCCCTGCGCCATCTGGTAGCGCAGGCTACACGCGAGCTGCCCGGCTTTGACTGCGAAATCGTCGAGACGCACCACAACCAAAAGGTCGACGCCCCCAGCGGCACTGCCAAGCTACTGCTCGACGCCGTCGTCGAAGCCGAGCCCGAGGCAGGCTACCACCCCGTCTATGGCCGCGAGGGCATGTGCGGAGCACGCGATCCCAAGGAAATCGGTATGCACTCGCTGCGCGGCGGCACCGTCGCCGGCGTGCACGAGGTGAGCTTCTTTGGCCAGGACGAGGAGGTCACGCTCACCCACCGCGCCACGAGCCGTCAGATCTTCGTCAACGGCGCCTTGGCAGCAGCCCAAAAGCTCATCACCCGCGACCCCGGCTTCTACACCTTCGACCAGGTCATGTTCGCCTAACTAGTTATCAACCATACCCCCTCAAAGGAGAGACAGCATATGAGCAACGCAGCCGAGATGGATGCACAGGAGATTATCAACTACATCGCCACCGCGCCCAAAAAGACGCCCGTCAAGCTGTACGTGCGCGAGAAGCCGGGCATGAAGGTCCAGTGGGGCAATGCACACGTCTACGGCGGTCGTCGTGGCAAGACCGTCTTTGGTGACTGGGATGAGCTGAAGGCCATCCTGGACGCCAATGCCAATTCCATCGATTACTACGACGTTGAAAACGATTGCCGCAACTCCGCCGTGCCCATGCTCGACCTTAAGGGCATCAACGCCCGCATCGAGCCGGGCGCGATTATCCGCGACCGCGTCGAGATCGGCAACCGCGCCGTCATCATGATGGGCGCCATCATCAACATCGGCTCCGTTATCGGCGAGGGCTCTATGATTGATATGGGCGCCGTCCTGGGCGGCCGCGCAACCGTGGGCAAGAACTGCCACATCGGCGCCGGCACCGTGTTGGCGGGCGTCGTGGAGCCCGCGAGCGCCACGCCCGTCATCATCGAGGATGATGTCATGATTGGCGCCAACGCCGTGGTCCTGGAGGGCGTGCGCGTGGGCAAGGGCGCCGTCGTGGCTGCCGGTGCTGTGTGCGTCGAGGACGTCCCCGTCGGCGCCGTCGTGGCCGGTGTCCCCGCCCGCGTCATCAAGATGCGCGACGAGAAGACCGACAGCAAGACCGGTCTCGAGGAAGGCTTACGCCGGCTCTAGAGGCGTGTCAACCTGCAAGGAAATGCAGTTCTAAGCAAAAAGGCCGAAGCTCCATTGGGGCTTCGGCCTTTGTTTTTCTGCAGCGTCCAAGCGCAGTTTATCGATTCTCAATTGACCCGATGTTCTTGAGCTCGATGGAGATGAGGCCGTTGGGCTCGTTGACAAACTCGATGTACTCAGAGTTCGAACCCATCTCGGCCGGGAAGCTGATCTCGATGCCCGTGTCGGTACGGATCTTGTGGTTGCGCACCGCCGCGCGTTCGACCTGCTTGCGCTCCACGGGCACACGCTCAGGCACCTTCTCCTCAGTCAGTGCCGCGCGCACGCTCTCCTTGATAACCGGCTCGTCCTCAAAGACCTCATCGACGATATCCCAAGGGGGCAGTTCCTCGTCATCCTCAACTTTCTCGGCAACAGCAGCCTTAACCTTGGCGAGTGCTACAGCCGTGTTGGCACCGTGCTCCTCGGCGACTTCCTCGACCACACGCGTCACGGTGTCGATGACCTCCTTGCCCGATACCCCCGTGTCGCACTGCAGCAGGCCATCGGGAATGAGCATGCGATCCTCGCCGGCAATCTTGCGCTTCTTATCCACATAGCCGATCTCCATGGTGCTTGCACGCACGATTGCATAGCTCGGCACCTTTTGCGAGGGATTCGGCAGAATGGCGTAGTGGCGCGCAATGTCGTTGCGCACCTCGCCCTCTTCGCGACCCACCTCGTGCATAAAAGCCTGCTTGGAGCCCAGCAGCATCACGGCAAACCAGCGGGCATCCTCATCGTCATCAAAGTCCGCCACAAGCACGTCAGTGGACTCGGCTTTCTCGGCCTTGGTAAGTTCGGAAGAGATGAACTCCGCAATCTGCTGAGACAGATCCACGAACTCACGCTCACCAAAGAAATAGCCCTTGAGCTCGCCGCCGAATGCGGAGTTCTCGGCAAACGTGGCACGCTTGTTATCAGCCGAGGTACGAGCGCGCCGCAGGTGCGTGGTTACGAAATTACGCACGGTGCGGCTCTCGATATCGAGCTCGCGCTGGCTCATAACGTTGACGGCAGAGTCAAAGTCCAGGATATGCAGAATCGCGTGATTGATTTTCATATACGGCATTCCGTTCTAGATCGATTTCGGCACGAACCAGTATAGCGGTCGATCCCGCCCCAGGCGCATCGAAGATTGGTGCATCGGGGACAGGTTGCTTTGCACCAATGGCTAGCGCAGGAGCTCGGACTGCCAAGCCTCGAGCTGTTCTGCCAAGCTCTTGCCGGCAGCGGGCATGTCGATCTGGGGACGTTTGGGCAGAAGCGCACACTTAAGAATCGCAGCGATAGTCTGCGAGACAAAGCGTCGCGTATCCTTGTCAAAGCCTTGCGCAGCCTGGAGCATCACGGGCAGGCTCTCGCGCAGATTCCCAGCGATATCCGCAAACCGCTCAGCACCCGTAGCCTCAAGCACGGAGAACAACGCATCTACAAAACGCTCGCGCTCGCTAGGCGACACCGCAAGCAGCATCTCGCGAATGGAGCCATCAACGTATCGAGCACCGGCGGACAGGCGCTCACAGTACACGAAGT
>CAUDDU010000117.1 GCA_958448375.1 uncultured Collinsella sp. | reverse complement strand
GTACGCGACCGACGATTGAACGTCAGATTGCCGCTTAGGGGCGTTTGCAGCGTCGGCTAAGAGAGATCGTCTTCGTAGGGCATCAGGTCTGCTAGGTAGCCTTTTTCCTTGAGCATCGCCTCGATCTCGTCGAGGGTCTGTTCGTCCTCCGCCGCAATGCGATGGAAGTGGTAGCCGCTGGTCACCGTCAGCAGCGGGAAGCTCTTGCCGCTCTCGATATCGCGCAGATAGCGCTCAACATCGCGACGATTGCGGATGTCCAGGTCGGCCGTGATCTTACCGTACACGCGGTGATTGACGATCACGTTGAGCACGGCGCCTCCGGCGTCGACGATACTCGTGAGCTCATCGCCTGCCTGCTCCACGCTGTGGCGAACCTTGACCAAGCGCGTGGGCACAGCGGGGCTGCTGGGGGCCTCCTGCAGCACATAACCACGGTTGGTCGCCACGATATCGTGCCCGTCGGCGCGCAGCAGAGCGATGTCTTGCACGACAATCTGGCGGCTCACACCCACCTCGCGGGCAAGTGCGCTGCCCGAAACGGGTCCCTTGGCTCCCTCGAGCACGGCCATGATGGCACGGCGACGCTCGCGGGCGTCCATTATTTACCGTCCAACAGACGCAGGTGCTTGAGCGAGAGGTCGAGAATCGGCGCAGAGTGAGTCAGCGCCCCCGAGCTAATAAAGTCAACGCCCAGGTCGGCGAGCGCGCGGATATTGCTGGCGTCCACGTTGCCCGAGCACTCGGTCTTGGCGCGGCCGGCGATAAGCTCAATCGCGGCAGCCATATCGTCGTGGGTCATGTTGTCGAACATGATGATGTCGGCGCCGGCCTCCACAGCCTCGCGCACCATGTCCAGGTTCTCGCACTCAATCTCGACCGTCGTGGTAAACGACGCATGGGCGCGCGCCATCTCGATCGCGCGCGCCACGCCACCGGCGGCATCGATGTGGTTGTCCTTGAGCATGACGGCCGTCGACAGGTTGTAGCGGTGGTTGCTGCCGCCGCCGATCTCGACCGCCGCCTTCTCAAACACGCGCATACCCGGCGTGGTCTTGCGCGTGTCGACGAGCACAGTCTTGGTGCCCTCGAGCGCTGCAGCCATCTGGTGCGTATAGGTAGCGATGCCGCTCATGCGCTGCAGGTAGTTGAGCGCCACACGCTCGCCCGAAAGCAGCACGCGCGCGTCGCCGCGCACCTGACCCACATGGTCGCCGGCGTGCACCTCGTCGCCATCGGCAACGTCGAGCAGCACCGAGCTCTGCGGATCCAGCAACTCAAAGGTGCGGGCAAACACATCCAAGCCGGCGATGATGCCGTCGGCCTTGGCGATAAGCTCCACCGTGGCGGGGCGCGCCGTGGGACACACGCTCGCCGTGCTCACGTCCTCGAACGTGATGTCCTCGCGCAGGGCCTGCAGAATCAGATCATCGGCGACGAGCTTCATGGTAATGGGATTCATGGTCTACTCCTCCACGGCCTGCGTGCCGGCGGCACGGGCCAAATCATCGATTGCAAGGATATCGGAACTCCGGGCGCGATGGCGTCCATCGAGCGCGGGCTCGCCCGCCTGCTCCACGGCAAGCGACTCGCCGGTGCGCATACGCCAAGCAGCGCGGCGGCCCCAAACCAGAGACTCGAGCAGGCTGTTAGAAGCCAAGCGGTTCTTGCCGTGCACGCCATTGCAGGCCGTCTCGCCCGCGGCGTAGAGCTCGGGCATCGAGGTGCGGCCGTCCTTGTCGACCCACACGCCGCCCATAAAGTAGTGCTGCGTGGGCGTGACGGGAATGGGCTCGTCCAGGATGTCGCGGCCGTCCTCCAGGCAGCGCGCACGAATATTGGCAAAGTGCCCGGTCACCACGTCGCGCTCGACGGGGGCAAAGCTCAGCCACTCGTGCTCGATGCCGTCCTGCTTCATCTGCTCGCGGATGGCGGCGGCGACAACGTCGCGCGGCTGCAACTCGTCGGTAAAGCGCTCGCCGGCGGCATTGAGCAGAATCGCGCCCTCGCCGCGGCAGCTCTCGCTGATCAGGAAGGTGCGGCCCGGCTGCGGCGAGAACAGGCCCGTGGGGTGGATCTGCACGTAGTCCAGGTGCTCCATTGTGATGCCGTGCTCCTGAGCGATGTAGCAAGCGTCACCGGTGAGCTGCGGGTAGTTGGTCGAGTGGTCGTACACGCCACCGATACCGCCCGTTGCCCACAGCGTATGGCGGGCATGGATCTTAAACGGCTTACCGGCGTGCACGCCCCCAGCGGCATTTGCCAGCTCGTCGGCGGGGCGAACCGAGTTGTCCTCGTCCACGGCTACGGCGACGACGCCGGTGCACACCGTGGCGCCATCGCGCTCGGCGGTCAGGATGTCGGTCATGGCCACGTGCTCGAGAATCTGCACGTTATCCAGCTTGCGGACAGCCTGGAGCAGTTTGGTCGTAATCTCCTTGCCCGTAATATCGGCATGGAAGGCGATGCGCGGGCGGCTGTGCGCGCCCTCGCGGGTAAAGTCGAGGCTGCCGTCGGCCTTGCGCTCAAAGTCCACGCCCATGGCCAGCAGGTCGTTGATGACCGAGCGGCTCGAGCGAATCATGATGTCAACACTCTCGCGGCGATTCTCGTAATGGCCGGCGTGCATGGTGTCCTCAAAGAAGGCATCGTAGTCAGGGCCTTCGGGCAGCACGCAGATGCCGCCCTGCGCGAGCATCGAATCGCACTCATCGACGGCGCCCTTGGAAAGCATGATTACGCGCGCGCTCGTCGGCAGATTGAGAGCCGCGTACAGGCCCGCCACGCCGCAACCGGCAATGACGGCGTCACACTCCATGTCGGGGTATTGTTTGGTTTCCACAGGAATCCTCTCCCTTGTAATGTGGCATAAGGGATGATCCCTCATGTCACATTGGCTTAGCGCGCCGCGTACTCGAGCATGCGGTCGAGCGTGAGCTTGGCCTGATCGGCGGCCTCGTCCGACACGCCAATCTGCACCTCGCCCTCGCCCGTCTCCAGGCAGTGCACGAGCTTTTCGAGCGTAATGAGATCCATGTTGACGCAGGTGGGCTGCACCGCAGGGAAGTAGAACTTCTTGCCGGTGCCCTGGCAGCGGCGCTCGAGCTCGTAGAGCACGCCGCGGACCGTCACGATGATGAACTCGCTCGCGTCCGACTCCTCGGCATACTTGATGATGCCAGCGGTGGAGCCGATGTAGTCGGCCTCGGCCAGGACGTCGGCCTTGCACTCGGGGTGCGCCAGCACGAGCGCGTCGGGGTGCGCCTCCTGCGCGTCGACGATCTGCTCGACGGTGATGATGTGATGACGCGGGCAGTAGCCGTTGTTGAGGATGACATGCTTTTGGGGCACCTGCTCGGCCACAAAGCGGCCCAGGTTTTGGTCGGGAATGAACAAGATGTGCTGCTGCGGCAGCTCGGAGACAATCTTGACGGCGTTAGAGCTGGTAACGCACACGTCGCTCCAGCTCTTGATCTCGACCGTGGAGTTGACGTAGCACACCACGGCCAGGTCGTCGCCGTACTCGGCGCGGGCAGCGTCGACCGTCTCGCGCTTGACCATATGAGCCATGGGGCAATCCGCGCCCGGCTCGGGCAGCAGCACGGTCTTAGTGGGATTGAGCAGCTTGGCGCTCTCGCCCATAAACTCCACGCCGCACAGCACGATAGTCTGCTGCGGCAAGCTCTTGGCGAGCTTTGCCAGGTAGAAGCTGTCGCCGACGAAATCGGCAACGGCTTGGACCTCGGGCGCCACATAGTAGTGCGCCAGGATCACTGCGTCACGTTGGGTTTTTAGCTGATGAATGGCCTCGACGAGCTCTGCGGGCACCAGTGCCGCGCGCTCCGTTGCCGTCGTTGCCGATGCCAGGCCGGCCGCGATATCGCGTGCAAGCTCCGATGCATCCATGTTCGCGCTCTGTGCCATCAAGGCCCCTCTCTTTTGGCGAATCTTGGAGCTTTAGTATGACACCTGGCTTTACAGCTGACAAGACAGCTGTAAAGCCAGGTGTAAAGTTGGAATAAAGATTCAATCATGCGGCGGGTCCATTTTCGAACTGGCAAGCTGAGGATAGCCGGGCTCTCGATAGCGCAGGAAGCATCTTTCGCCACCGCAATACCACTCGGCGCGAGTTGCGTACCGTGGGGCGCAAACGGAACGCACCCCCGCGGGTGGCGCGTGCACGATATGGCAAAATCGAGGTACTAAGGGGGCCCAATATGCTCAGAATCATCGCCTGCGACGACGACGTCGCCTTTCTAGATAACCTGCACCGCATGATCAACCGCTGGTCGGCCGAGACGGGTACGGCGGTCGATGTTGCACTCGTTACGCGCGGCGAGGACCTGCTGGCACGCCATGCCGCATCGCGCGCCGACATTATCATGCTCGACATGATCATGCCGCTCGTCAACGGCATGGACACCGCCCGCGAGCTGCGCCAATCCGATACCGCCGTG
>CAUDDU010000116.1 GCA_958448375.1 uncultured Collinsella sp. | reverse complement strand
CAATATTCGACGTTTGCCCAGATAAAACCTGCCAAAATAAACCTGTCCCTTTTTAGTAGGTACAATAACCCATAAGGTAAGTATGTTTCTGAGTTATTTCGTGTTGACCCATTTGAGCGCGATAGGGTATAACTCTACTCAACCGCTAGGGATTTTATTGAGAAAGGTGTTCTACCATGAGCAAGAACCTCTCCCAGCAGGTCGTTCTCGACCGCCGCGGCTTCGTTGCCGCCACCTTCGCAACCGTCGCCGGCCTTGGTCTTGCCGGCTGCTCCGACACCAGCGCCGAGGCCGACAAGGGTTCCGCCGCCGGTTCCTCCAAGAGCTCCGAGGATACCGAGGCTTCCACCACGCTCGACGCCAAGGCATTCGACAAGCTCGTCGGCAACGGCCCCAAGGCCGATGACGATGCCGTCGCCGCCAGCACCTGGGCCACGGCCGTCAAGGACGCCGGCGTCTTTAAGATCGGTGGCGTTCAGACTTCCACGCTCTTCTCCCTCCTCAACGAGAAAGACGGTCAGACCCGTGGCTTCGATGCCGGTATCGCGCAGCTCCTGTCCAACTACATCCTGGGCGAGAACAAGGTCGAGATCACCCAGGTGACCTCGGACACGCGCGAGTCCGTCCTGCAGAACGGCCAGGTCGACGCTGTCTTCGCCACCTACACCATCACTGACGAGCGCAAGAAGCTCGTCTCCTTTGCCGGTCCCTACTACTACACCCAGCAGGCTATCCTAGTGCTCGCCGACAACGACGACATCAAGAGCGTCGACGACCTGGCCGATAAGAACGTCGCCGTCCAGTCCGGCTCCAACGGCCCCGCCATTCTGGAGGAGTTCGCCCCCAAGGCCAGCCAGCAGGAGTTCAAGACCGACGAGGAGGCCCGTCAGGCACTCCAGCAGGGTCGCGTTGACGCCTACGTCATCGATAACAACATGCAGCAAAGCGCCCTGGTCCGCGAGCCCGGTAAGTACAAGATCGCCGGCAAGCCCTTCGGCAGCAAGGAGCCCTATGGTATCGGCCTGCCGCTCGATTCCGACGGCGTCGCCTTTGTCAACGACTTCCTTAAGAGGATTGAGGACGATGGCACTTGGACCGAGCTGTGGCAGATCTGCATCGGCGACCGTACGGGCGACACCAATGTTCCCGAGCTGCCCGAGATCGGCGCCTAGGCAGCGAGCCTGGTAACGGCCGCAACGAAACCATATGGAAACGCATGATGCGCTTTATTGCGGTAAACTGTTTCCTCACTGAGTTGTCGGGGCTTCCGTACACACGGGAGCCCCTTTCCTTATCGGCAGGAGGTCCGCATGAGTCTCTCCGAGCTCTGGTCGCTCTATGGCCAGAACTATATCGACGCGCTGCTAGCAACCTGGGGCATGACGCTTGAGTCGTTTGCCATCGCCATGGTGCTGGCCGTCGCCGTCACCGTGATGCGTGTGTCGCCGCTCAAGCCGCTGCGCGTCTTTGGCGACCTGTATGTCCAGGTCTTCCGCAACATCCCCGGCATCGCGCTGCTCATCATCATCGTCTACGCGCTGCCGCCGCTCAAGGTCGTCCTGCCCTACCGCACCTGCGTTATCGTCGCCACGGTCCTTTTGGGCTCGGCCTTTGGTTCCGAAAACTTTATGAGCGGCATCAACACCGTCGGCGTCGGCCAGGTGGAAGCCGCCCGCTCGCTCGGCATGAGCTTCAGCCGTATCCTCGCTAAGATCGTGATTCCGCAGGCGCTGCGTTCGAGCGTGCTGCCCATGACCAACCTCTTTATCGCCGTCATGCTCACCACCGCGCTCGGCAGCCAGGTGCCGCTTAAGCCGCAGGAACTCACCGGCGTGGTGAGCTACATCAATACCCGCTCGCTCGGCGGCGTCGCCGCGTTCTTTATCTCGGCGCTCGGCTACCTGGGCACGGCCTTTGTGGTGAGCCACATTGGCAACTACATCGATAAGAAGGTGAGGATCCTCCGATGAGCAAGCATTCCACCTCCGCGCTCACCATGCGCGATGCGCTCTACGAGGCTCCCGGCCCCAAGATGCGCGCCAAGATTCGCATCGGCACCGCCATCTCGCTTGTTGCTGTCGCCGCGCTCGCCATCCTGGTACTGCAGCGCTTTTATGTGACCGGTCAGCTTTCGGTCCACTATTGGTATTTCTTTACGCACCTCACTACCTGGAAGTTCTTGCTTGCCGGCTTTGAGGGCACCGTTAAAGTCGCACTCACCGCTGGCGCCATCGCGCTGGTGCTGGGCTTAGCCCTTATGCTCGGCCGCACCAGCGGCATCAAGCCGCTACAGCTGGTCTGCCGCGTGCTCACCGATTTCTTCCGCGGTGTGCCGAGTCTGCTGTTCATCTACTTCTTCTTTTTGGTGCTGCCCCAGTACAAGATCGCGCTACCGTCGTTTTGGATGCTCACGCTTCCCGTCGCGCTCGCCGCAGCTGGCGTACTTGCCGAGATCTTCCGCGCCGGCGTCAATGCCGTGCCGCGCGGTCAGGTCGAGGCAGCCCAGGCGCTCGGTCTCTCCAAGGCCAAAATCACCTTTAAAATCGTGTTGCCGCAGGCTATTCGGTTTATCATTCCGTCCTTGATTTCACAGCTCGTGGTCGTAGTCAAAGACACCACCGTCGCCTATGTGGTGAGCTACCCCGACCTCATGCAAAATGCCCGCGTGCTCATTACCAACTACGATGCCCTCGTGTCGGTCTACCTGGTGATCGCAGTCATCTACATCCTCATCAACGTCGCGATCAACAAGGCCGCTGTCTATGTTTCGCACAAGACCGGCGCGACCATCATCCGCTAACGCTTTACCATTTCTAGTCATAAGGAGCCGAGCACCATGGCACAGAGCACCTCTTCCACCGGCAATCAGCCGCTGATCGAGCTCAGGCACGTCGATAAGCACTATGGCGATCTACACGTCCTCAACGACATCAATCTCTCGGTTGACCGCGGCGAGGTCGTCGTTGTGATCGGACCCTCGGGCTCAGGCAAATCGACCATGTGCCGCACCATCAACCGCTTGGAGACCATCGACTCGGGCGAGATCCTCATCGAGGGCGAGCCCCTGCCGCAGGAGGGCAAGGATCTTGCCCGCATGCGTGCCGAGCTGGGCATGGTGTTTCAGCAGTTCAACCTGTTTGCGCATATGACCGTACTGCAGAACGTCATGCTGGGGCCGGTCGATGTACTGGGCGTGTCCAAGGAGGAGGCTCGTGGGCGCGCCATGGACCTGCTGAGCCGCGTGGGCGTTGCCGAGCAGGCCGATAAGGTGCCCGCACAGCTCTCGGGCGGCCAGCAGCAGCGCGTGGCCATCGCCCGTTCACTCGCCATGCAGCCCAAGGCCATGCTCTTTGACGAGCCCACAAGCGCCCTTGATCCCGAGATGATCAACGAGGTACTCGAGGTCATGGTCCGTCTGGCCCAGCAGGGCATGACGATGATCGTCATCACGCACGAGATGAACTTTGCCCGCCGCGTGGCCGACCGCGTCGTGTTTATGGCCGACGGCCAGATTGTGGAAACCGGCACGCCCGACGAGTTCTTCGACCACCCCCAGACCAAGCGCGCCCAGGACTTCCTCAACTCCATCAAGGGTCACTAACCCAATTGCCACGCGGGCAAATTCATCAGTAACGTTTGCTCCGCGCCACCCCTGTGCCATGTCCACCCGGATTCGAAAGCTACGCCCATGATCGGAACCCGCACCTCATCGTCCTACACTCCGCACGTCGACGTCGATCCCGCCGACCGTCCGCTCATCCTGGTCGCACCACGCTGGGAAGAAGCGAAACCCTATTTGAGCGAGACGCTCTCCCCCAACGAGGAGATTGCGAGCGTCTTTGTCGATGCCATCCTTGCCGCCGGCGGCCTGCCGCTGCAGATGTCCATCACCGAGGACATTGAGGTCATCCGTCATTACGTCGATATCGCCGACGGCATCGCCATTCCCGGCGGCCCCGATGTCAATCCCAAACGTTGGGGCGATGATCGACCCTACGACCCCACCCTCTGCTGCGAGATCCGCGATAGCTTTGAGTTTAAGCTGGTCGGCGAGGTGCTCCGCGCCAAAAAGCCGCTCTTTACCACCTGCCGCGGCACGCAGTTGCTCAATGTCGCCACCGGCGGCACCCTGTGCATGGACGTGCCAAGCCTGGGCGCGCGCGAGGGCCGCACGCAGTGGCGCCATACCCACGTGCTCAACGACCCCGTGCATCCCGTCGAGGTCGTGCCGGGCTCGTTGCTGGAGCGCGCGCTTGGCGGGCACAGGCTTATCCAGACCAACTCCGCACACCACTGCTGCATCGATCGTCTGGGTAAAAGCACGCGCTTGGTCGCCAAGGCAACCGATGGCGTGCCCGAGTGCATCGAAGTCGAAGGCCAACCCTTCTGCCTGGGCGTGCAATGGCATCCCGAGTACACCTGGCAGACGCTCGAAACCGACTTTAACCTCTGGAAGTCGTTTGTCGAGGCGGCAG
>CAUDDU010000115.1 GCA_958448375.1 uncultured Collinsella sp. | reverse complement strand
TCCATGTGCGAGCAGCATATCGACCGTACAGAACAGCTCGCAGCGCGCAGCCAGGCGTCCGCCGGGTTTGCGGGCGCCCTTTGCCACGGCACGAACCTGCCGCCCCCGCTCGTCAAGCATCGTCAAGATCAGGTCGGTCTCTTTGAGCTTAGTCTTATCGAGCACGACCACTTTCGTGCGATATGTCCGGGAGCCTGCCATGCGCGCCGCGCGTCCTTAGTCCTCGGCGTTATAGCCAAAGCGGCGAATCTGGGCCTCGTCGTCACGCCAGCCGGCCTTGACCTTCACGTCCAGCTCCAAAAAGACCTGCGTGCCAAAGATGCGCTCAAGATCGCGACGGGCGTCGATACCGATATGCTTGATCATCTCGCCGCCCTTGCCGATGATGATGCCCTTTTGGCCCTCGCGCTCGACGTAAATGGTGGCGTGCACGCGCAGCACCTTCTTGGTCTGTTCAAGCGCATCGCAGATCACGCCAACGGAGTGCGGAATCTCATCACGGGTGCGGCGCAAGACCTTCTCGCGCACAAACTCGGCAACGAGCGTCTCATCGGAAGCGTCGGTACCCATGTCCTCGGGGAACCAACGCGGACCCTCGGGCAAAAAGTGCGCAACGGTCTCGATAAAGGCATCGACGTTGAAGTTCTTGACCGACGACGTCACGATCTCATCGTCATATTCCATGAGCTCGTGGGCAGCCTTAAGCTGCTCCATGACCTGTGCGGGGTCGGCCTCATCGGCTTTGGTGAGCACCAGGATCTTCTTGGAACGAGCGTTCTTGACACGCTCGGCAACCCAGGCGTCTCCCCTGCCGATGGGCTTGGTGGCATCAATCAAAAACGCGACGACATCGACATCGTTCAGCTCGAACAACGCGCTCTTGTTGAGCTCGGATCCCAAGCCGTCCTTGGGCTTATGAATACCGGGGGTATCGACAAAGACCAGCTGGTAGCCGGGGCGGTTGACGACGGCGCGCATGCGGCGGCGAGTCGTCTGGGCCACCGGCGAGGTGATGGCGACCTTCTTGCCGTAACAGGCGTTGAGCAGCGTGGACTTGCCGGCGTTGGGACGACCGACCAGGGCCACAAAGCCGCTGCGGAAACCGGGCTCAACGTCACCAAAGCCCGCGAGGTTGTCGTCCTCGTCGCACAGGGCGTCGAGTTCCTCGTCGCTCATACCCTCAAACGGGTCGAACTCCTCGACATCCTCGAGCTCCTCGGTATCCACCGCGTCCAGGGACTCGTCGTCCAAAATCTCATCGGTAGGCTGCATATTGTCGGACATGGGAATCCCTTTCTAAATAAAGTCGAGCGCGTGGGCAAATACCAGTACGCCCACAATCGCGGCGGTGATGGAAAGAACGTATACAGAGGCAGCGGCGATGTCCTTCGCACGCTTGGCCAGCGGATGGAGCTCCTGGGTCGCTAGGTCGACGATAGCCTCCATAGCGGTGTTGCACAGCTCGCCGTGAATCACCAGGCCACAACAGATGATAATCGTGGCCCACTCGGCAATGTCGAGCCCCACGATACAGCCGGCAATGACAGTGCACACGCCCGCCACGAGCATGACCTTAATGTTGCGCTCGGTCTTGACGGCGGTGACGAAGCCCTCCATGGCGTAGGAAAACGACTTTAAGAAGGACGGATGGTCCTTGTTCGATCCGGGAATCATAGACGGCTCCTAGTCGTGGGCGTGGTTGGTGATGGGGCCGACGTGGACTAGCTTAGGGTCCTCGCCGCGCTCGAGCGCCAGATCGCGCAGGATGGCGTCCTCGCGGGCCTCCATGACCTCGGCCTCCTCGTCCACGATGTGGTCATAGCCCAGCAGGTGCAGCATGCCGTGAACGAGCATCAGACGGCACTCGTCAGCGGGGCTATTGCCAAAACCGGGGGCCTGACGGGCAATAACCTGCGGGGCCAAGATAATATCGCCGAGCTCGAGCGTCTCATCGGCGGGAATGTCATCGTCAAAGGCCGAATCGCACTCAAACGAGAGCACATCGGTGGTGCGGTCGATACCGCGCCACTCGTGGTTGAGCTCGTGCATCTCGTCCTCGTCGACATACGAAAGGGAAATCTCGACTTCACGCTCAACGCCCTCGGCGGCAAGCACGACCTCGCAGATGTGCTCCACCTCCTGCGCGTCGAGCAGCGTATCGAGCTCGGCATCGTTGCTGATCAATACACTCAACGGGACTCCTTTCGGTCGCGCGGGCGCTGCTCGCGCACGTCATCATACGCATCATAGGCCTCGACGATCCTGCCCACCAGGGCATGGCGCACCACATCGGCGCGCTCCAGGTGAGAAAATGCGACATCGTCGACACGACCCAAAATCTGCTCGACGTCGACAAGACCGCCGCGACGACCCACCAGGTCGCGCTGACTCAGGTCGCCGGTAATCACAAACTTGGAGTTGAAGCCCAGGCGCGTCAGGAACATCTTCATCTGCTCGGGCGTGGTATTTTGCGCCTCGTCGAGCACCACGAAGGCATCGCTCAGCGTGCGGCCGCGCATGTAGGCAAGCGGGGCGATCTCGATCACGCCACGCTCCATAAGCTCATCGGTGCGCTCGCGATCCATCATGTCAAAAAGGGCGTCGTAGAGCGGACGCATGTAGGGATCGATCTTTTCCTCGAGGGTACCGGGCAAAAAGCCCAGATTCTCCCCCGCCTCGACAACCGGACGCGTCAAGATCAAACGGCCCACCTCGTGGCGCTTGAGCGCGGCAACGGCAAGCGCCATGGCCAGATAGGTCTTACCGGTACCGGCAGGACCCAGGCCAAAGGTGATGGTATGTGAGCGGATGGCATCCACATACCGCTTTTGCCCGAGCGTCTTAGGACGAATGACGCGACCGCGATACGAAAGCAGCACGTCATCGCGAAGCGACGTAGCCTCGTGCTCACCGTCGCGCAAGACGGCCAGGCAGCGAGAGACATCGTCGACAGACAGCGTGCGCCCGGCGGCCGCCTCGCGAAAAGCGTGTTCAAAAAAACGCGCCACGAGCTCGACCTCATCCGGGTCACCGCTCACGGCGATGCTATCGCCACGGGCGACCACATGGGCGCGAACCAAGCTCTCGAGCGCACGAAGGACGCCGTCGCCGGCGCCCAAAACGCACGAGGGATCAATTCCCTCGGGAACGGTAAGTCTAATCTTCGAGGCTTCCATGAACCTCCCTGCGCGCATGGACCAAGCCGGAATCATCGACTCCGATGATAGCAACATCGAGCAGGCACGGGGCTGAAAGTCCACAGGTATCGTCAAGACGGGCATGATGGAACGAACCGAGCGTCAGGTTGTCGCCATACTCGAGCACCGCACGCTCAACCGTGCCCACGCGACGACGAGCGTCGGCAATGGCGAGCTCCTGCGCGGCGGCCCGCATACGGCGGCTGCGCTCGGCCATAACCTCGGGCGGCACTTGGTCGGGCATGTCGGCAGCAAGGGTACCGGGACGCTTGCTATAGCGGAACACGTGCATACGCGAGAAACCCACACGGCGGCACAGCGCCAGCGACTCCTCGAATTCCTCGTCCGTCTCACCAGGAAAACCGACGATGACATCGCACGAAAGAGACACCTGGGGCAAGTTGGCGCGAATCATGCGCACCGTGTCCTCAAAGGCCTCGGCGCTATAGGGACGGCCCATGCGATGCAGGGTCGCCGTGCAGCCGGACTGCACGGGCAGGTGCAAAAACGGGGCGATACGCTGCGGATAGCGCGCCATAACCTTAAGCAGGCGCTCAGAGATATCCATGGGCTCGACCGAGGAAATGCGCACATGCGGAATAGACGTGCGCTCCATGATGGCCTCGAGCAGCTCATCGATTTCGACATGCTCGTCGGTCGCGCTCTTGCCATCGTAGGCACCCAGGTTCACACCGGTCAGCACCACCTCGGGCACGCCGGCCTCCTGGGCCTCGCGAACTTGCTCGAGCACGGACTCGACGGGCACGGAGCGCTCGGGGCCGCGTGCCTTCCACACAATGCAATAGGTGCAGCGATGGTTGCAGCCGTCCTGAATCTTCACGCCCAGGCGAGAGCGACCGAGCGCATCGACCACCTCGCCATCGCTGCAGGCGGGAACGCTATCGGACTCAACGCCCAGCACCTCGCAGACACGTTCGGCGACATCGATCTTGGACGGCTCGGCGATCACGCGATCCGAAAGCTCCAACAACTCCTCAGGATGCAAATTGACCACGCAACCGGTCACGAGCACAAAGGGCTCGTTTGGATAGGCCAGCGCATGACGAACTGCCTTACGGGTCTTGGCCTCGGCCTCGCCCGTAACGGCACAGGCGTTAATGACGATCAGATCGGCATCCTGGGGCTCCACCATAGCAAAGCCCAGGCGCATAAGATCGGCAGTGATACGGTCAGACTCAACCCGGTTGACACGGCAGCCGAGATTGACGACGGAAATATGGGGTGCGAGCACGCGGGCTCCTTAATCGAGGATATCGTCGAGGG
>CAUDDU010000114.1 GCA_958448375.1 uncultured Collinsella sp. | reverse complement strand
CCAAACTCGCCGAAATGCAGCTCGGTATTACCCTTGGCCTTGCCCTTCATGGAACCACGCTGCACCTTGCGGTGAAGAATACGCTTAGGGGCAAGCACTACTGACCCCTCCTCTCGGAGTTACGACGACGAGGACGGGAAGAGCCCTCGAGTGCAGGGTTGGGAACAGGCTGGCCCGGGAGCTTCTCGCCCAGGTAAATCCAGACCTTCACGCCGCAAGCGCCCATGGTGGTGCTGGCGACAGCCGTGCCGTAGTCGATCTTGGCACGGAGGGTGTGCAGAGGCACGCGACCCTCGCGGTACCACTCACGACGGCCCATCTCGGCACCGCCGAGACGACCGGAGCACTGGATACGGATGCCCTTAGCGCCGGCCTTGCGGGCGGACTGGACAGCCTTGCGCATAGCGCGACGGAAGGCAACGCGGCCCTCGAGCTGCTCGGCGATAGACTGAGCAACGAGGTTGGCGTCGAGCTCGGGGCGCTTGATCTCGACAACGTCGACGGAGAGCTGGCCCTTGGAGACGCCAGCGACCTTCTCGAGCTCGGTGCGGAGGGTATCGATCTCGGCACCCTTCTTACCGATGACAACGCCGGGGCGAGCGGTGAGGATAATGACCTTCACCTTGTCGCCAGCGCGCTCGATCTCGACGCGGGAGACAGCTGCGCGGGAAAGACGCTTCTCGAGGTACTTGCGGATCTCGAGATCGTTACCGAGGGTCTTAGCGTAATCCTTCTCTGCGAACCAGCGGGAGCGCCAGTTCTCGGTGATGCCAAGACGGAAGCCGGTGGGGTAGACTTTCTGACCCATACAGCTTTACGCCTCCTTTCGAGGAGCAACGACGACGGTGATGTGGGAAGTACGCTTCAGAATGCGAGAAGCGGAACCCTTGGCGCGGGGACGGATGCGCTTAAGCGTCGGACCCTCGTCAACATAGGCAGCGGCGACAACCAGGTTGTCGGCACGCAGACCGTTGTTGTTCTCGGCGTTCGCAACGGCGGAACGGAGAACCTTCTCGACATCCACGGCGACGGCGCGGTCGCAGAAGTGGAGGATGTCGAAGGCCTGAGCGACAGGCTTGCGGCGGATCAGATCGACCACCAGGCGGGCCTTGCTGGGGGAAACACGCACGTACTTAGCGACGGCGCGAACCTCGGTGGCCTCAGTTTCAATAGACTTAGTTGCCATTTACGGTTAACCCCCTATTTGGCCTTGTGGCCACGGAACGTACGAGTCGGCGCGAACTCGCCGAGCTTGTGACCAACCATGGACTCGGTAACATACACGGGCACATGCTTGCGGCCGTCGTGGACGGCGATGGTGTGACCAACCATCTCGGGGAAGATGGTGGACGCGCGGGACCAGGTCTTCACGACGTCCTTCTTGCCAGCCTCGTTCATCGCGGTGATACGCGAGAGAAGGCGAGTCTCCACGAACGGGCCCTTTTTGAGACTTCTGCTCATAAGTGCTTTCTCCTAAAACTCGGTATCCGAAATTACTTCTTACGGCGACGAATGATGTGCTGGTTCGAGACCTTCTTCTTCTTGCGCGTACGAAGGCCCTTCGTCGGCTTACCCCAGGGGGTAACGGAGGGACGACCAGAGGTGTGGTTCTTGCCCTCGCCACCGCCGTGCGGGTGGTCGACAGGGTTCATGACGGTACCGCGGACGGTCGGGCGCACGTTCATGTGACGCTTACGGCCGGCCTTGCCGATGACGATGTTGGAGTGATCGGCGTTGCCGACCTCACCGACGGTGGCGCGGCAGGTAACGAGGATGCGGCGCATCTCGGAGGAAGGCATACGGACGATGGCGTACTTGCCCTCCTTACCCATCAGCTGGCAGGAGTTACCGGCGGAACGGGCGATAGCAGCGCCCTTGCCCGGCTGGAACTCGACGGCGTGGATGAGCGTACCGACGGGGATGTCGGCGAGGGGCAGAGCGTTGCCCGGCTTGATGTCGGCGTCAGAACCGGACATGATGGTCTGACCGACCTCGAGGCCCTTGGGGGCCAGGATGTAGCGCTTCTCACCGTCAGCGTAGTGCAGCAGAGCGATGCGAGCGGAACGGTTCGGATCGTACTCGATCGTGGCGACCTTGGCGGGCACGCCGTCCTTGTTGCGCTTGAAGTCGATCACGCGATAACGGCGCTTCACGCCGCCGCCCTGGTGGCGGGTGGTGATGCGGCCGTTGTTGTTACGACCGGCCTTCTTGGGCAGGGGCTCGAGAAGAGACTTCTCGGGCTTGGTGCAGGTGATCTCGGAGAAGTCGGAGATCGTCTGCCAACGCCTACCAGCGGAGGTCGGCTTAAGGTGCTTTACAGCCATTACAATCCCTTTCAATAGGAATCCGTTAGCCATCGCAGACAGGGATTCGAGGTTCTGCCTCGGGTGCGATGACGCCGGACGTATACACGGTTCCGGGCGTGTCCATTTTATACGCCCAAAACCTTGAGCTCTCGCCTCCCCTTTTTGGGAGGCATGAGCTCACTCAACAGCAGCGAGTCTTAGGCCTGGTTGCCAAAGACCTCGATGGTGTCGCCCTCGGCCAGCGTGACGATGGCCTTCTTCCAAGAACGGGTCTTGCCGGCGACATAGCGCACGCGCTTGGTCTTGGGCTTGACCGTCAGGGTGTTCACGCGAACGACCTTGACGCCGAAGATCTCCTCGACAGCGTCCTTGATCTGATACTTGTTAGCATCCTTGGCGACCTCGAACGTGTACTTGTTCAGCTCCATGCCGGAGAAGGAACGCTCGGACACGATCGGACGGATGATGATCTCGTGGGCGGTCATTTATGCAAGCACCTCCCCGAAGTGAGCGGCGATGTCGGCGGGCATCAGCACGGCGTTGTTGTTGACGAGATCGTAGGTGTTGGCCTCGTCAGCGGTGATGATGAACGTCTTGGGAATGTTGCGGAACGATAGGTAGGCGTTGACGTCCTCATCGCGAACGATGATGGTCAGACGCTTGCCCTCAAGGCCGAGAGCCTTGAGCATGGCGACGGCAGCCTTGGTGGAAGGCTTCTCGAAGCCGTAGTCGTCGACGAGCACGAGCTCGCCATCGGCCAGCTTGGCGGACAGCGCGGAGCGCATAGCCAGCTTGACCTCCTTGTTGTTCATACGCTTAGCGTAGGAACGGGGCTTGGGGGCGAAGACAACGCCACCGTGACGCCACTGGGCAGCACGGATGGAACCCTGGCGGGCACGGCCGGTGCCCTTCTGACGCCAAGGCTTCTTGCCGCCACCGGAAACCTCAGAGCGGCCCTTAGCGGACTGGGTGCCCTGACGCCAAGAGGCCATCTGGCACTTGACGATGTGGTGCATAACGTGGATGTTCGGCTCGATGCCGTACACCTCAGCGGCGAGCTCGGCCTCGGCGACCTTCTTGCCCTCGCTGTTCTTTACTTCAAACTTTGCCATTTAAGTGTTCTCCTTGGTATGACGCTGGGCTAAATGGGCTGGGCCCTTAGGCCATACGGATGGCGACGAGACCATTCTTGGCACCCGGGACAGCGCCCTTGACCAAGATGAGGTTCTGCTCGGCATCGATGCGGACAACGGAAAGGTTCTTGACGGTAACGCGCTCGTTACCCATGTGACCGGCCATCTTGACGCCCTTGAGGACGCGCGCAGGATAGGCGCACTGACCGATAGAACCGGGGTGACGCTGGAAGTGAGAACCATGCGTCATAGGACCGCGGCGCTGACCCCAGCGCTTGATGCGACCCTGGAAGCCCTTACCCTTGGAGGTACCGATGACGTCGACCTTCTCGACATCAGCGAAATCAGCGACGGTGACGACCTCGCCGACCTTGTGCTCCTCGCCGTTCTCGACGCGGACCTCACGAAGGAAGCGGACAGGCTCGACGCCAGCCTTGGCGAAGTGACCAGCCATGGGCTTGTTCACGTTCTTGGCCTTGATGTCGCCGAAACCGATCTGGACGGCGTCATAGCCGTCGGTTGCCTGAGTTTTAACCTGCGAGACAGCGCAGGGGCCAGCCTGGATGACCGTGACGGGAACGACGTTGTCGTCCTCGTCCCAAACCTGGGTCATGCCAATCTTGCGGCCGAGAATCATGCTGATCAAGATATGATCCCAACTCTCGCGTGGTCTTGGGACAATGCGTACACCACCGAGCGTACGCCCCTAGAGGACCACTACTTACACGACGTGCTCCCCAGCCTTGTATTTCGCCCGGACTACCTGACAACCCTATTAAGCAGGCATTTTGTCCAGCCAGAATACTCCCCTGGTTACACACAGCTGTTTAGTATACACGGCTGCGGGCGTATCCATCGAGATTCATATTTCACTCACATTGTTTACGCAGGTAAAGTGCGTGGCACGTTCCCAGTGTGCGGCGGAGGGGGCGGGCCTGAGACATATTAAGGTTGCTGCTCTACAGTCCTGCTCACGACGGAGAGCACATTAAGTGCTCTCCTGTTCGTGCGGAACTCGCGACAACCTTAATATGTCTCAGGCCCGCCCCCTCCG
>CAUDDU010000113.1 GCA_958448375.1 uncultured Collinsella sp. | reverse complement strand
TCGTCTTTTGGACTTGTGCAGCCAGGCTTATGCAAAGCGGGCGACGAGCTCCTGGAGCACGTCGGTCATCTTGACGAGCGAACTGACCGGGACGAACTCGTTGACGCCGTGGTAGCAATAGCCGCCGGTGGAAAGGTTGGGGCAGGGCAGACCGCGGAACGACAGCTGAGCGCCGTCAGTGCCGCCACGAATCGGCAGCACTTGGGACGCAACGCCGCAGGCAAGGTAGGCTTCCTTGGCAACATCAATAAGCTCGGGATAGTCACGAACGATCTCGGCCATATTTCGATACTGCTGCTTAATCTCGACCGTCACGCGCTCCTCACCCAGACGCTGGTTGAGCATCGAGGCGGCAGCATCAATAAGGTCGAGTTTCTGCTGGAACTTGGCGGCGTCATGGTCGCGGACGATATAGCGCGCTGTGGCGTGATCGACGGTCGCAGATACGCCCTCAAGGTGATAAAAGCCCTCGTAGCCTTCCGTATACTCCGGGCGCTGCACGTAGGGGAGCAACGCGTTGAAGTCGCAGAACAGATTTCCTGCGTTGACCATGCGGCCCTTGGCGTCGCCTGGGTGGATGGACTGGCCCTCAAAGCGGACGGTCGCCTCGGCGGCGTTAAAGCACTCCCACTCCAGCT
This sequence comes from uncultured Collinsella sp., assembly GCA_958448375.1. Lineage (GTDB taxonomy): Bacteria > Actinomycetota > Coriobacteriia > Coriobacteriales > Coriobacteriaceae > Collinsella. Next base: position 3,861 of record CAUDDU010000113.1, on the reverse strand, counting down.
CGCCGATGGGGCCGCCGTCGACCGTGTAGGCGTACTTGCAGCCAAAGGTATCGATATCCAACAGCTCGGCTCCGTGGCCGATCTCCTCGTCAGGGCAGAAGCAAATGCCGAGTGCGGGATGGGGCAGAGAAGGGTCCTGAGCGATACGCGCGACAAGCGACATGATCTCGGCGACGCCTGCCTTGTCGTCCGCGCCCAGCAGCGTGGTGCCATCGCTGCAGACCAGGTCCTCACCTGCGAGGTCGTTCAGGGCGGGAAGCTTGGCGGTACTCATGGCAACGGGCTTACCGTCAACCGTGCCGCAGACCAGGTCGCCGCCTTCGTAGTGTACGATGTGCGGTTTCACGCCGGCACCCGGTGCAACTTCGGTGGTGTCGAGATGGGCGATCAGGCCCAGGGCGGGCTTGTCCTCAGCGCCCGCACTTGCGGGGATATGCGCGCAGACATAGGCGTGCTCGGTCACGTGGGCATCTTCCGCACCAAGCTCGCGCAGCTCTTCAGCCAGCACGTTGGCAAGGTCAAACTGAACGGCGCTCGAGGGTACCTGGTCGCAGTTTGCATCCTCGGACTGCGTGTTGATCTGGACGTAGCGCAAAAAGCGCTCGAGGACATCGGGGTTCGTGGTGGTGTTTTCCATAAAGACCGCTCCAATCTTGGTCGTCGTGTGCAACAAGAACTCTAGCACGGTATGCCACGGCATACCGCGACGCTTGGATGGGGTAGAATCAGCCATTGAATGCAGAAGGGACGGAAGATCATGGATACGACAAATAGCTCGCGCGAACTGCATCTGACGGTGGCGAACGAAGACTACTTGGAGTGCATGGTTCGCATTGAAAGCGAAGAGGGGGAAACCAACGGCGTTCGATCGGTCGACATCGCGCAGCGCCTTGGCGTCTCCAAGGCATCGGTCAATAAAGCGGTTTCGGCTCTCAAGGCATCCGAGCTTGTCGAGCAATCGCACTACGGCAAGGTGATCCTGACCGATCGCGGCCGCGAGGTTGGCACGGCTATCTGGTACCGTCATCGCCTCATCCGCACGTTTTTGGTTCAGGAGCTCGGTGTCGAATTTGAGCGAGCCGATTCCGAGGCCTGCATGATGGAGCATGCGCTATCCGAGGACACGATGAGCCGCTGGCTCGCCTATCTCGAAAAGCAGGGAATCAGCGTCGAGGAATAGCGGGATATATATGGATACGAGTTATTACAACCGCTTTGGTGCCGAGGAACTTACGCGCCGCTTGTCGAGCGAGACCTTGTTGGCGCAGGGCCCCATGGGCAGTGTTTTGTTGAGTGAGTACGATGCCGCCGACATTCCACCGGCGTTTTGGAATCTGGCAGAGCCGCAGACCGTTTCTCGTATCCATCGCTTGTATGTCGCCGCCGGCGCGCAGGTGCTCATTACCAATACCTTTCAGGCATCGAGCTATGCCCTCAAGCACGACCAGATTGCGCCGTCCGTGGCGGAGGTCAATCGCGGGGCCGTCGACGATGCCCGCCAGGCGCACCCTCAGCTGCTGCTGGGCTCGATGGGCCCGATCGGTATTGAGTGGTTTGCCGAGGACTCTGTCGAGTATCGTGAAATCCGCGGCATTGCGCGCGAACAGGCGCACGCCTTGCTCAATGCTGGTGTTGACGGTCTGCTGATCGAGACGGTGACGTCTATCCGTAATCTGCAGCCCATGCTTGCCGGCGCCCGAGATGCCGCCGACGGCATGCCTGTTCTGGTGAGTTTTGTCGTTGACGATAAAGGCGACCTGCTGGGCGATGGCCTCAACATCGAGGCAGCCGTTTTGTACGCCGAAAAACACGGCGCAAATTCGGTTGGTGTTAATTGCTGTTCGCTTGCGGCCGCGAACGCGGCGGTGCCCAGGATGGTTGCATCGGCGACTACTCCCGTCACGGTGCGTCCCAACGTAGGCGATCCGGTCCAGACTCAGGATGGCCCCGTATGGCACGAGAACCCCGAAGCTTTCGCGCGCGCATGCATCGAATGGAGACATGCCGGTGCCGCAATGGTGGGCAGTTGCTGTGGAACCACGGCAATCACTACGGCAGCGATGGCCGAGGCGCTCGATATATAAAGGGCAAAACCGCTCCATACGGGGCGGTTTTTTTATTGCTTGCATGTCCTCGGCAGCATTTGCCCAAATGGTGAATGCTGGTGCCGGCAGGTTGCCGAGTGCGTGTTGCGGGTATACCTCACGCGTACCATGATCCAAACACTGTGAGGTGTCTGCGCGTGTGCGCGATAATTCATTTTGGAACTGACGGTTGGCGCGCTCGCGTCGATGAGGACTTCACTGCCGATAACGTTGCTCGTATCGCCGATGCCGTCGGCGAGTTGTGGCAAAAGACCAATCCGGGCAAAACGGTATATATAGGGTTCGACACCCGGCCCCTGGCGAGCGAGTTCGCTGAGCTCGCGGCGGGCGTGCTAGCAGCGCACGGGCTGGACGCCGTGCTCGCTTCGCGACCTGTTCCGACCCCTGCCCTTACGTGGGCGGCGGCTTATGACGGTGAGGCGTGCGGCGCGCTCATGGTGACGGGGTCCCATCATCCGCAGGGTTATCTGTGCCTCAAGATTCGCATGGGTGACGGCTCGACCGCCAACCAGGATGTCATCGAAGAGCTCGAAGAGACCATGGCTCCCGAGCCAATGGGGATCGAGGGGCAATATCGCACCGCGGATATCATTCCTGACTATATGCAGGCGGTGGCATCGTTTGTCGATGCCGAAGCCATCCGCGACGCGCACCTGCGCGTGGTTGTCGATCCCATGGGCGGCGCAGCCCAGGGTTATCTAGCCGACTTGCTGCGCGAGCTTGGCGTTGAGGTGCACGAGATTCACGCCGGGCAGGCGTCTGACCAAGAAGATATCTGCCCCGACCCCGTTGAGCCTTGGGTGGACGCTTGCGAGCGCACGGTTATCGATGACGGAGCTTGCGCTGGTCTGGTGACCGACGGCGACGCCGACCGTATCGGTGCGGTTGACGAGCGCGGCAGATATATACATCCGCATCAGATCATGGCGCTCGTTTTGGGCGACTTGGTTCAATTTCGTAATTTGGAGGGGCGCGTCGTCGTCAATCTTTCATGCTCGACGCTCGTGCGTCGCATTGCCGAGGCGCTTGGCTGCCGCGTGACCGTCAAACCGGTCGGTTTCAAATATATAGCGGCAGAGATGAAGAAGGGCGGCGTCCTCATAGGCGGCGAAGAAGCCGGTGGTATCGGCATCGCCGCGCATATGCCCGAGCGCGATGGAATCCTCGCCTGTCTAATTCTGTGTGAGCTTATGGCAAAGACGGACGCGCCTTTGGGCGTTCTGGTCGACCAACTCGAGGACAGTTTTGGTAAGACGAGTTACGGTCGACGCGATTTGCGCCTTGAGGCCGAAGATGCCGAAACGTTACGAACCCTGCTGCCGGGCGTAAACCCCAAGTCGATTTGTGGCAAGGTGCCGCAAAACGTTAGCCATATGGATGGCTTGCGTTTAGCATTCGAGGATGACACGTGGCTGCTGGTCCGTCCTAGCGGGACCGAACCAGTGGTGCGCGTCTACGCCGAGGGGTTCTCGGTGGAAGAACGTGATGAGTTGCTCGATGCTGGCTGTGCTTTAGCTAGGGGGACGTATCCGCTTTAACCATGAGACTGCCTTATATAAAGAGATGCTCGGCGAGCGGTAGGTAACGGCTGGCAAACGTTAGTCGGATTCAAAGATGTGTAGGAAATGTGTACGCCCAGATTCCCGCCCACGGCGCCCCTCCGGTCTGGCAATATATCTCCTTGCCGCGCGGCCCGGTGGAACCGGATCAGCCGCAAAGCGTGCACCTTGAGAACCGGATACTGCGAGGATGGACA
>CAUDDU010000112.1 GCA_958448375.1 uncultured Collinsella sp. | reverse complement strand
TCGGCCCAGGTTATGCCGGTGCTGGCTTCGGCGATTAGGGGGACGCGGAGGTCTACTACGTGCTCCATGACGTCGCGGACCATGGCGGTTAGGCGCTCGACTTCGTCGACGGGGCACTCAAAGTCCAGTTCGTCGTGTACCTGCAGAATCATGTGGGCGGCAAAGCCCTCTTCTTCCAGGCGGCGGCTTACGCGGGCCATGGCGATCTTGATGATGTCCGCTGCGGTGCCCTGCATGGGATGGTTCATGGCCGTGCGCTCGCCAAAGCCGCGGAGTTGCGGGTTTTTGGCCTTGAGCTCGGGAATATGGCGACGGCGACCATACATGGTCTCGGCGTAGCCCGTCTGCTTGGCGCGCACCACCACGTTGTCGAGGAACGTGCGCACGCCCGGGTAGGCCTCGTAGTAGCGGTCGATCATGCCACGCGCCTCGGCCATCGAGATGTGCAGCGACTGCGACAGACCATAGGCCTGCTGACCGTACACGATGCCAAAGTTCACGGCCTTGGCGCGACTGCGCAAGTCGGGCGTTACCTCGGACACGGGAACGCCAAATACGCGCGCGGCCGTCTCGGCATGGAAGTCCTCGCCCTCGTTAAAGGCACGCACCAGATGTTCATCACCCGAAAGATGCGCGAGTAGGCGCAGCTCGATCTGCGAGTAGTCCACCGCCAGAAAGACGCTGCCCTCGCCCGCCGAGAACGCCGTTTTGACGGTACGCCCCAGCTCCGAGCGCGTCGGGATGTTCTGCAGATTCGGGTCGCTCGAAGACAGACGCCCCGTCGCGGTGATGGTCTGGTTGTACGTGGTGTGCACACGACCGTCGCCACGACGCAGCGGACCTAGCGTGTCCAGATAGGTCGACTTAATCTTGGACTTCTCGCGCCAGTCTAAAATCAGGCGCACGATCTCGTGGTCGCGGGCAAGGTCGCTTAGCACCTTAGCGTTGGTCGAATAGTAGCCGCGCTTGGTCTTTTTGAGGCCCTTGGTCGGAAGCCCCATAACGTCAAACAGCACATGCGAGAGCTGCATGGGACTGCCGATGTTAAAGGTCTCGTCACCCGCCAGGTCGCGAATGCTGCGCTCGACCCCGGCAATCTGGGTCGCCAGGCCCTCGGACAGACTGTGCAGGCGGTCGGGGTCCACAAGCATGCCCGCGCGCTCCATCTTGGCAAGCACCGGCACAAGCGGCATCTCGATGCCATCGAACACGTTGGCGGCGTTCTCGCGGGCCATGCGGTCACGCAACGGCGCGACCAGCGCCAGCGTCAAGGCCGCCGTGCGAGCGGCGGGCGCAGGAGCGTCCTCGCCGGCGCCCTCTGCGCCGCGCGCCGCAGGCAGCGCCATCTGCAGATAGGTATCGGCCAGATACGCCTCATCGAACTCGGAGCGATCGGAATCCAGCAGATAGGCAGCGACCACGGTATCGAAGATACGCGTAGAATCGACCGCCAGCGGATCCATGAGCTCGGGCTCAGAAGAATCGATGGGCGAAAGCTCGTGCAACAGCGCCTTCATGTCCGGGCTCGCCACGCGGCCCTCCATAAACAGACGTGCGAGCACGCCGGCAATCACGCCGTGGGCGAAGTTGAAGCCCTCAACCTCAGCCGCCGCACCGCTGTCGCCCTCCTCGAGCGCGAACAGGCCCTTGGACGTCGCCAGCCACAGCGTGCGCGTCAGTCCAAAGAGCGCGCCCTCTTCCTTGTCGTCGTCCACCACGGCGGCGACCCACTCGTCGGCATCAATCGCGCGGGAAATCTCAGCCGCAACGGCACCAAGCGCGTCAGCATCGCCCGCGGCCGCGCGAACCATCGTAGGCATCTCAAACACACTGGAGGCAGCAGCCCCGCCCTCGCCGCCGATCAGCGCCAAGAAACGGTTCTGCATGGCGGTGATACCAAGCGTACCCAGCGCCGCGGAAACCTCATCGGCAGAAAACGCCGGGAAGGACGTCGCCTCAAAATCGAGCTCAACGGGCGCATCGGTGCGGATGGTCGCCACCTTACGGCTCAGCAGCGCGTCGTCGATGTGCGCGCGCAGGTTTTCGCCCATTTTGCCCTTGACCTCGTCGGCATGTGCGATGACCTCGTCCAGGCTACCGTACTGCGCAATGAGCGCGCTCGCCTTTTTGGGGCCGATGCCCGGCACGCCGGGGATGTTATCGGACGTGTCGCCCTTCAGACCATAAAAGTCGGGCACGAGCGCCGGCGTGATGCCGTGATACAGATCGTCGACGCTCGGACAGGCCCTTGCGGGTCGAGACCACGTTGACGTGCTCCGTCACGAGCTGATACATATCGCGATCACCGGTCACCAGCAGCATGTCACAGCCGGCCTGCTCGCCCAGGCGCGCCATAGTGCCCAGTATGTCATCGCCTTCCCAGCCCTCGGACTGCAAAATCGGCACGTTGAGCGCGGCGAGCAGCTCCTTAATCATGGGAAACTGCGCGTGCAGATCGGGGTCCATGGGCGGGCGCTGGGCCTTGTACTGCGGCAGCATTTCCATGCGCATGCGCGGCTTGCCCTTGTCAAACGCCACGACCACACCGTCGGGATTAAAGGCGTCAATCATCTTGAGGAACATATTCAAAAAACCAAAGATCGCGTTGGTGGGACGACCGTCCGGCGCGTTCATGGTGGGCGGCACGGCGTGGAAGGCGCGGTGCATGAGCGAGTTGCCGTCGATGACGGCAAAGGTACGGCGCTTGTCAGACATATTGAATACCTCGCTTTGGGCTGGGCACGGTTTGCTCACTCCAGTTTACACGCTCCCCGCCCCACGGCCACTGCACTTCAGGCTTCCCTGCCGCCGCGGCCCCGCGCGTGATACGATGGCTCACGGTACATCAACCAGCACGATCGATCCGAAAGGAGCCTGCGTCATGGAGCGTCCCTGCGCATGGAAAAAGTACACGCCACAGCAGATCGAGGAGCTCGAGGAGCTTTGCCGCGGCTATAAGCAGTTTTTGAGCGAGAACAAGACCGAGCGCCTGTGCGTCAAGACCGGTATCAAGATGGCCGAGGAGGCGGGCTACGTCAATCTGGAGACCGTGATCGCCGAGGGCCGCGCGCTCAAGGCCGGCGACAAGGTGTACGTCGCCAATCACGGCAAGGACCTCATGCTCGTCAACCTGGGCGCCGCCCCGCTCGAGCAGGGTTTTAACATCCTGGGCGCCCACGTGGACTCGCCGCGCCTGGACCTTAAGCAGAACCCCGCCTTCGAGGCCGGCGACATGGCCTACCTCGACACGCACTACTACGGTGGCGTCAAGAGCTACCACTGGGTCGCTTCCCCGCTTGCACTCGTGGGCGTCATCTGCAAAAAGGACGGCACCACCGTCGACATCAACATCGGCGACAAGGCAGACGACCCGGTCTTTACCATCTCCGACCTGCTGATCCACCTCTCGAGCGAGCAGATGGCCAAGCCCGCCAAGGACGCCATCGACGCCGAAATCCTCGACGTAATCGTGGGCGGCCGTCCCGTCAAGTTTGATGAGGACGACAAGGACGCCCCCAAGGAGCCCGTCAAGCAGATGTTCCTTGACATCCTCAAGGAGCAGTACGACGTCGAGGAGGAGGACTTCCTCTCCGCCGAGATCGAGGTCGTGCCCGCCGGCCCGGCCCGTGACATGGGCCTCGACCGCTCCATGATTCTGGGCTATGGCCACGACGACCGCGTCTGCGCCTATCCCTCCATGCTCGCCCAGATCGACGTCGCCAACGTGGAGCGCACGAGTATCACACTCATCGTCGACAAGGAGGAGATCGGCTCCGTGGGTGCCACCGGCATGACGAGCCGCTTCTTCGAGAACACCGTCGCCGAGATCATGACGCTCGCCGGCGAGGATAGCCCGCTGGCCCTGCGCCGTGCACTCGCCCACAGCCGCATGCTTTCCTCTGACGTGTCCGCCGGCTTCGACCCGGGCTATGCCGGCAAGTTCGAGACCAAGAACGCAGCCTTTATGGGTCGCGGCCTGTGCTTTAACAAGTACACGGGCAGCCGTGGCAAGGGCGGATCTAACGACGCCGACGCCGAGTACGTGGCCCTCGTCCGCGACATCATGGACGAGGCCGGCGTGGACTTCCAGACCTGCGAGCTCGGCCGCGTCAACGCGGGCGGCGGCGGCACCATCGCCTACATCATGGCCAAGTACGGCATGAACGTCATCGACTCCGGCGTTGCCGTCCTGTCCATGCACGCCCTGTGGGAGGTCGCCAACAAGGCCGATATCTACGAGGCATATCGCGGCTACAAGGCCTTCATCGAGCGCGCCTAACCAACCCTTCATCAGTTGCGGTGAAATACGGACTAAACTGGCCCATAAACGGCCAAAACAGACCGTATTCCACCGCAACTTCCTTTTTGGCAGAGGAGAGTCCATGCTGCAGGTCATCATTTCGCCCGCCAAGCAGATGCGCGCGGCCCAAGATGCTTTTGAAGTCCTGGGCATTCCACCCTTTGTGCGCGAGACAGCTCGCCTCCACCGCGCACTGCTAGATATCGAGCGGAATGAAGGCAGCGGCGGCCTGCAGGCCCTTTGGAATGTGAGCGACAGGCTGCTTACAACGTGCCTGGATACGCTTCACG
>CAUDDU010000111.1 GCA_958448375.1 uncultured Collinsella sp. | reverse complement strand
GGCGTGACCTTTTTTGACTCGTCGGCGGGCATCAACCTGTCGCCCCAGGAGCGAAAATGCGCTCTGCTGTTCCAAAACTATCAGCTGTTTCCTAACATGACAGTGGCCGATAACGTATGCGCCGGTGTAAAGGATGCGGGCGACGCCGCCGCGCGCAAAAAGCTCGCCGAGCGCTATCTGAGCATTTTCGGTCTAGCCGATTTTGCCGACCGCTATCCCGCGCGCCTCTCGGGCGGTCAGCAGCAACGTGTGGCGCTTGCGCGCATGGTGGCGGCGCATCCGGGCATCTTTATGTTCGACGAGCCCATGAGCGCGCTCGATTCCTATCTTAAGAGCGCGCTCGAGCAGAACATGCTCGACCTGTTCGATGTGTGCAACCGCACCGTCCTCTACGTGAGCCACGACATCGACGAAGCGTGCCGCCTGTGCCAGCGTATCTGCGTGATGCACGACGGGCATGTTGAGGAGATCGGCTCCGTCGAGGACGTGGTCCGCCGTCCGCAGACGCTGGCGGCGCTGCGCCTGACGGGCTGCAAGAACACAAGCCGGGCGCGCAAGATCGGCGACGAAGAAGTTGAGGCCCTCGACTGGGGCATGACCTTTAACGTGGGCCGCGCGGTCCCCGATAATGTGGCGTACCTGGGCGTTCGCGCAAGCTATTTCCATGTTGACAATCGCGTTGAGCGGGGCCGTAACAGCTACGATTTGCATGTGGCCCGTGTGAGCGATTCGCGCTTTGAGCGGCTGGTATTGCTGGACGTGCCGCGCGCTGATGCGCCCACGCGTCTGCAGTGGAAGGTCAACAAGGTGGGCGTGCCTGTCGACGAGCTGCCGCAGGCAGGCGAGACGCTGCGCATGCACTTCGATGCGAGTAGGATTCACTTGGTTTGTCGATAGCGCCGGGTAATGCCGTCGGGGATATAAGCCTCGGCGGCTTTGTCTTGCCGTTCGCCGAATGAGGGATGACAAACTCTTATCAATAAAGATAATTATTTATTATACGACGGCACACGACGCTGTCGTACGAATGTCAACGGTGTTCGCATGGTCGACGACCGTTGATATAGTTGACCTTATCTTGTAAAGGAGGGTGCGCACATGCCGCAGACGACATACATTCGCCGCGTTGCCGCGCGCGCCCTGTATATGGCTCGGAGCCGCATATGAGCAGGTATGTTCACGGCTCCGGGAGAGACGACGCACAACTAAATAACCGTCCGCAAGGCAGGTTCCCTAAAATTCCGGGTTTGAGCACGACCGGGCAATCGCCGTCCGTCGTGCATCGATAACGCCGTTATCCGTTTTTGGTTCGAGAGGGGAACCGTCATGGCTGAAGAATTCGATTTCCATCCGATGTGGGAGAGCCTCGGCATGAATCTTGCCGACCACGACATGCTGCTGGGCGCCGTGGGCCAGATGTACGGCGATATGTTCCTGACGCAGAGCAATCGCCCCAAGTCCACGGCCTACCTGGATTTTGTCGCCACCAACATCCACAGCGGCCGTATTAAGGAGATGCTCGACAAGAAGGAGGCCGGCGAGGCCACCAAGATCGTCGGTTCGTTCTGCGTGTACGTGCCCGAGGAGATCGTGCTTGCCTGTGACGGCATCCCCGTGGGCCTGTGCTCGGGTGCCGATTGGGCAACCGATAAGGTCGAGGAGCACCTGCCGCGCAACACCTGTCCGCTTATCAAGAGCTTTGCCGGCTTTAAGCTGGGCGAGGTCTGCCCCTACATTGAGTCGAGTGACTTGGTGGTAGGCGAGAACACCTGCGATGGCAAGAAGAAGGCCTACGAGTTCTTTGCCACGCAAAAGAACATGTACGTTATGGATATTCCCAACGTACACGACGAGTCGACGCTCGTGACCTGGAAGGCCGAGGTCAAGAAGCTCGCCGCCAAGATCGAGGAAGAGTGCGGCGTCAAGATCACGCCCGAGCGTCTGAAGGCCGCCATCCACGCCGTCAATGAGAAGCGTCGCGCACTGCAGCGCCTCGCAGCCACGCGCGCTGCCGACCCGGCGCCCATCAGCGGTCTCGATAGCCTGCTGACCGTTCAGGCCGCCTTTATGGACGACACGCCGCGTCTGACCGGAGCCATCAACGATATGGCTGCCGAGTGCGAGGAGCGCGCCGAGGCCGGCGAGGGCGTGGCGCCCAAGGGGACCAAGCGCATCCTGTACACCGGTACGCCCATGGCCGTGCCCAACTGGAAGCTGTTCAACCTCATCGAGAAGGCCGGCGGCGTTGTGGTAGGCGAGGAGTCCTGCACGGGCTCGCGCTACTATAAGGACCTGGTCGACGAGTCCGGCGAGACGGTCGACGAGATGCTCGATGCCATCGCCGAGCGCTACTTTAAGATCAACTGCGCCGTCTTTACGCCCAATGACCAGCGTATGAAGGACATTGTCCAGATGGCCAAGGACCTGCATGCCGACGGCATCGTCGACGTGGCCCTGCAGTTCTGCACACTCTACGAGATGGAGTCGTTTGCCGTGGAGAAGGCCGCCGAGGAGGCCGGCATTCCGTTTATGCACATCACGACCGACTACGCCGGCGAGGACGCCGGTCAGCTCCAGACCCGCATCGAGGCCTTCCTCGAGACGATTTAGCCGCACCTGCGCTAAGCTGTGCCGCCGGGTGTTCCCATCCACGCGATAGGGATTTCTCTGTTGCCGTGCCGGTCGGTGTCCGGATGCACCGCAGGGCGCCGATCGGCTTCGCATAGCTGCCGGGGCGGGGATTTCCGCCGTCCCGGCAGATTCTGTCCGTTTGTTCAGACACGAAAGGAACTCAATGAACAACGATCTTTTCAAGGCGGGCGTCTCCCGTCGCGGTTTTCTGACCGGCTCCGCTGCCCTGTGCGCCATGGCGGGCCTCGGCCTCACCGGCTGCGGCGGTTCGGGCGCCGAGAGCGGTAGCGCCGCTGCCTCCGGCCAGGATGTGGAGTATCGCGACGAGCTGCAGATCGCGTTACCGGCGAGCCCGGACGGTCTCGATCCGCACACCACGTCGTCGCTTGTGACCATGGACATCATCTGCAACGTCGTCGAGCCGCTCTTTGGCCTCGATAGTGACTACGAGCCCCAGCCCGTGCTGGCCAAGGGCTATGAGGTCTCCGACGACGGCCTGACCTACACCATCAAGCTGCGCGAGGGCGTCACCTTCCACAACGGCAAGGAGTTTGGCTCCGAGGACGTCGTGGCCTCGATGAACCGCTGGCTCACCGTCAACGACCGCGCCGCGAGCCTGCTGCCCGGCGCCACCTTCGCCGCCTCGGGCGACCACGAGGTCACCTGCACGCTGACCGAGCCCGCCATCGACTTTCTGATCATTCTGGGCAACCACTCCCAGTATCCGGGCATCTTCCCCTCCGAGGTCATCGAGGCCGCGGGCGATACCGGCGTGACCGAGTACGTGGGTACCGGTGCCTACAAGTTTGCGGAGTGGAAGCAGGACCAGTACGTCCATCTCACCCGCTACGAGGACTATGTCGCCGCCCACGGCAAGGCTTCGGGCTACACCGGCAAGGTCTCCGCGCCCACCAAGGACATCTACTATCAGTTCGTGACCGAGGCCTCCACGCGCGTGAGCGGGTTTGAGACCGGCGAGTACGATATCGCTGGCGAGATCCCCACCGAGAACTACCACGACTTCGACGGCAACGACGACGTCAAGCTCTACACCCATAACGCCGGCGTTCTGACCGCCTTCCTCAACATGAACGAGGGCATCTTCGCCGACGAGGAGATCCGCAAGTGCGCCCTCATGGCTATCGACTGCGAGGCGGCCGCTCTTGCCGCCTATGGCGAGAAGGAGCTCTTCAACATCGATCCCAACCTTGGCAACCCCGAGAACGCTCAGTGGGCGACCGACGCGGGTAAGAAGTACTTTAACCAGGCCGACGCCAAGGCCGCCAAGAAGGCTCTGGCCAAGACCTCCTATGCCGGTGAGACGGTCAAGCTGCTGACCACCCCCGACTACAAGGATATGTACAACGCCACCGTCGCGCTGCAGGAGCAGCTCGAGAAGGCCGGCTTCACCGCCGAGGTCGACAGCTACGAGTTCGCGACCTTCATGGACATCCGCTCCGGCAAGCCCGAGCAGTGGGACCTCTTTGTGGCCTCCACCAACTACAAGCCCATCCCGGCCCAGTCCCTCTCGGTCTCCAAGGCCTTCTATGGCCTGTCCGACGAGAAGGCGCTCAAGCTCGTGGCCGAGACCCGCACCGCCAAGGACACCGACGCCGCGGCCAAGAAGTGGGCCGAGGCTCAGGAGCGCCTCTATGAGATCGCCGTCATCGAGCCGCTTTGCCACTACGCTTCCATCACGGGCACCCAGGCAGACGTCGAGGACGTCGAGGTGCTCGACGGTGCCATCGTTTGGAACGCCAAGCGTCCGGAGTAATGCAATAGATGGCGTGGCGGCTGGAGGGGTCTGGTCCCCTGTGGCCGCCACGCCCCGTCCACGTTCAGAGGGGAAATAGACGCCTCGCATGTTGAAGTACACGCTCAAACGTATAGGCGCGATGGTTCCGGTGATGCTCATCATCTCGGTCGTCGTGTTTTTGATTATCTATCTCACACCGGGTGACCCGGCCTCTTCGATGCTCGGCATGGAGGCTTCGGCCGACCAGATCGAG
>CAUDDU010000110.1 GCA_958448375.1 uncultured Collinsella sp. | reverse complement strand
ACCTACCTGCTTTTTTATTACTTATAGATACCGCGGAGAATCGAACTCTATGCAGGGCGCGAGCGTTAAACAAACGCGAAGCGTTTGTAGCGAGCGGGCGAGGACGCCGGCAGGCGGACGAAGCCGGTGCGGATTTGCGAAGCAAATACGCGGATTCTCCGCGCAAACTTCCGACTCAAAACGGATGCGATGTTTATCGAATCTCAGCCGGCCATGCGCCGCATTAACGGATCCCCTCCCGCACCGCGGAGAATCGAACTCTGTGCAGGGCGCGGGCGTAAAGAAAACGTCGCAGCAGCGCAGGTGGGACGCGCTTTCCCAATGGCGGCCCAGGCGGAAAGCACGTCCCGGAATCCGCATTCAGACTGGGACGTAGTTTCCAGATGGCGCCTCAAGCGGAAACTGCGACCCGGAATCGAGCCGTAGAGTGGGATATGCTTTCCCAATGGCAGCTCAAGCGGAAAATACATCCCGGAATCCTCATTCGGAATGGGATGCAATTTCCAAATGAATGGCTAGCGGAAAGTTCATCCCAGAATCCGCGCTCAGGACGGGACGCGCTTTCCCAGCGGCGGTCCAAGCGGAAGCTGCATCCCGGAATCTCGCCTCAAACTGGGACACACTTTCCGCTTCACCTGCCGCCTCGAAAAACCCATGCGCTCGCCATCCTAAAACTGGGTAGAAGAAAGCCAAAACGCAATCGCAGGAGGTCAATATGACTGCAGAAGATAAGGCAAAGAACGCCGGCAAGGTCGCGCTCGTCCTGGAGGGCGGTAGCTTTCGCGGGCAGTTTACTGCGGGCGTGCTTGACGTTCTCATGGAGGCCGGTGTCGAGATTCCGGCTGTCTACGGTGTATCGGCCGGCGCCCTCAACGGCGTGAACTACAAGTCGCACCAGATCGGCCGTGCCAACCGCATCAACCTGGCTTTCTGTAACGACAACCGCTTCATGGGCGCCGCGTCGTTTGCGGCCACGGGCTCTATCGTCGGCTACGACTTTATCTTCAACGATGTCCAGGACCGCTTGGATCCCTTTGACAACGAGACGTTCGACGCAAGCCCCATCGAGATGTACGCCGTCGCGACGGACATGCTCTTTGGAACCGCCACGTACCTTCCGGTCAAAAGCGCCGTGCTCGATCTCGACGCCGTGCGCGCCTCGACGTCGCTGCCGCTGGTGACGCCGCCGGTCGAGATTGACGGGCACAAATACGTTGACGGCGGCGTGGCCGATTCGGTTCCTATCGAGCATGTGCTCGAGGAGGCGGGCTTCGACCGTGCGGTCGTCATTGTCACGCAGGACCGTTCGTATGAGAAAAAGCCCTACGAGTTTTTGCCGGCCGCGCGTGCGCGTTATGCCGACTACCCCTATCTGCTCGAGGCTATTGAGACGCGCCACGACCGCTATAACATCCAGCGCATGCATCTGTGGAAGTATGAGCGCGAGGGCCGCGCGTTGGTCGTCGCTCCACAAAAGCCGGTCGAGGTCGGCCATGTTGAGCACGATCCGGCAAAGCTTTTGGACCTGTATATCCAGGGCCGTCAGGAGGCAAAGCGTCTGCTCGCGGAAATCCAAGAGTTCGTTGAGCGCTAGCGACGGCGAACCCTCAAAAAATGACAACAGCTAAAGAGCTGGAAAAATCACGGCTCGTGGATGACATGTGCAGAAACTCTGGTCGGAGCCAAAATACCTGTTGACTCGTACGGCGAGCGGGGTAATATGGACGGGTTACTTGCAGAGCCCCGTGAATCTCTGTAACAACACGTACTGTACATGGAGGAGTCTAAGTGATTTCGAAATCGACTCACTACGCCAAGCAGGGCGAGGTCCAGCGCAACTGGGTTCTCGTCGACGCCGATGGTGCTGTCCTGGGCCGTCTTGCCACCCAGATCGCAATGATCCTGCGCGGTAAGAACAAGCCCCAGTTCACGCCCAACAGCGACTGCGGCGACTTCGTTGTCGTCATCAACGCCGATAAGGTCCAGCTTACCGGTAACAAGGCCGACACGAAGACCTATTATCGCCACAGCGGCTACAACGGCGGCCTCAAGGCTGAGAGCTTCCGCCAGGCTATGGAGAAGCACCCGGAGAAGGTCATCGAGCGCGCCGTTCGCGGTATGCTGCCCAAGACCACCCTCGGCCGTGCCCAGATGACCAAGCTTAAGGTCTACGCTGGTGCCGAGCATCCGCACGCTGCCCAGAACCCCACGAAGATTGAGCTGGAGGCTTAAAGATGGCTGAGAACACCGTTGTCTACCAGGGTACCGGCCGTCGTAAGAACGCCGTCGCCCGCGTCCGTCTCGTCCCCGGCACCGGCAAGGTGACCATCAACAAGCGTGACGCCGAGCAGTATTTCGGCCGTCATCAGCTCGTTGAGAACGCCCTTGCTCCCTTCAAGGTGACCGACACCGCCGGTCAGTTCGACGTTATCGCTCTGTGCGATGGCGGCGGCATTTCCGGTCAGTCCGGCGCTCTGCGCCTGGGCATCGCTCGCGCTCTTCTGAACGCTGGCGACTACCGTGCTGACCTCAAGAAGGCCGGTTTCCTTACGCGCGATGCTCGCGTGGTCGAGCGCAAGAAGTACGGCCTCAAGAAGGCCCGCCGCGCTCCCCAGTTCTCCAAGCGCTAAGGTTTTATCTCCTTTCGAGATACAATGTACAAGCGGGGCCTGCCGATTCCTCGGCGGGTCCCGCTTTTCTTTTTCGACTAGGGTGGGCGGTTGCATATCGCCTGCTAGGGAAGGAGCAATCCTATGCCCCAGAACATCTTCGGTACCGATGGCGTCCGTGGCGTCGCCAACGCCGATCTTTCGTGCGACCTCGCGTTTCGTCTGGGTCGCGCGGCGACCAAGTTTCTTGGTCCGGACATCTGCATCGGCCGTGACACGCGCCTTTCAGGCACCATGCTCGAGAGCGCTCTGACCGCCGGCATTATGGCCGAGGGCGGCCGTCCGCACTGCTGCGGCGTCATCCCCACGCCTGCCGTGGCACTGCTCACTGTTCAAAACGAGCTCGATGGCGGCATCGTCATCTCTGCTTCGCACAATCCGCCGGAGTTCAACGGCATCAAGTTCTTTAGCCGCAAGGGCATGAAGCTTCCCGACGCGGTCGAGGAAGAGATCAGCGCCTGGGTCATGTCCGAGGAAGCCATGGCTGCTGACACGCTGCCGACCGGCGCCGGCGTGGGCCACATCATCAAGATGAAGGACGCCCGCAAGGCATACGTCGACCACGCCATCGATACGCTTGATGGCCTGAGGCTCGACGGCCTGGTCGTTGCCGTCGACTGCGGCCATGGCGCTTCTTGCCAGACCACGCCCGCCGCGCTGCAGCGCCTGGGTGCCACGGTCCATGCCATCAACACCGATTATTGCGGCACCGACATCAACGTCGAGTGCGGCTCCACTCACCTTGAGCCCCTGCGCGAGCTCGTGCTGCGCACCCACGCCGACATCGGTCTGGCCCACGACGGCGACGCCGACCGTGTGCTGTTCGTGGACAGCGAGGGCAATGAGATCGACGGTGACTACATCCTGGCTATCTGCGGTTCCGACCTCGCCGCTCGTGGCAAGCTCGCCAACTCCGAGATCGTCTCGACCGTCATGTGCAACCTGGGCTTCTCCATCGCTATGAAGGAGCAGGGCTTCGAGATGGTTCAGACCGCCGTGGGCGACCGCTACGTTCTGGAGCGCATGCTCGCGGACGGTGCCGTCATCGGCGGCGAACAGTCCGGCCACATCATCTTCCTGGAGCACAACACCACCGGTGACGGCCTGGTGACGGCTCTGCAGCTGCTGGCCGTGCTCAAGCGCACTGGTCGTACCCTCACCGATCTTGCCGGCATCATGAAGAAGTACCCGCAGGTGCTCGTCAACGTGCATTCCGACAACAAGGCCGGTCTGGACGATTGCCAGCCCATCTGGGATGCCGTCGCTGCTGCCGAGAAGGAGCTTGACGGCCGCGGCCGCATTCTGGTGCGCCCGAGCGGTACCGAGCCGCTGGTCCGCGTGATGGCCGAGGCCGAGACGCACGAGCTGACCCAGCGCGTTGTCGACGACATCGTCGAGGTTGTCAAGCGCGAACTTCCCTAATGGTCAAAAACCGGTGCCAAGTGGTAAACTGTTAAGGTTATTTTGATTGATTGGTATGTCCGAGGGGGAGCATGTTCACTAAAGTCCTAAGGTCTTTTGGTATGCGTGGTCGAGTCCTTACGCTGGATGCTCCCATCTCGGGCGACGTCATTCCGCTCTCCGAGGTAAACGACCAGACGTTTGCCACCGGCCTTTTGGGCCAGGGCGTGGCGATTCAGCCCACCGGAACGCGTGTGATTGCACCGGCTGATGCCAAGGTCGAGGCCATTTTTCCCACGGGACACGCTGTTGCGCTTAACACGGTCGATGGTTTGGACGTGCTCATCCACGTTGGTTTGGACACTGTTCAGCTCGAGGGCAAGCACTTTACCGTGCATGCGCAAGTGGGTGACATCGTCCATAAGGGCGATGTACTCATTGAGTTCGATCGGGAGGCAATTGCTGCCGAGGGCTACGATGTGACGGTTCCCATCTTGGTGTGCAACTCCGTTGAGTTCTCGAGTATCAAGGGCTCCGTTGGCGTGCATGTCGAAGAGATGGATCAGCTCATCGTTGCTCGCGAGCGCTAGCAAGTGCACGTGGCCATTAGCCTAC
>CAUDDU010000109.1 GCA_958448375.1 uncultured Collinsella sp. | reverse complement strand
TGTCCGCCATGGTACAGGACACGCGCGCCCAGGGCATGCTGCAGGGTCAGGCTGACGGCACGCTGCGTCTTGAGTACGTGAGCGTCGACTCCGATGTTAAGGTTGGCGACATCATCGTGACCTCGGGCATTGGCGGTGTATTCCCCAAGGGTCTACCGCTCGGCACCGTCTCGTCGGTTGAGAAGTCGGCAAACGACGTGTACTACACCATTGTGGTGCGCGCTCAGACCACGGCCGAGAACAACGAGGAAGTGCTGGTCATCACCTCGCTGACCGACGAACAGTCGGCCTCGGATGAGGACGTGAGCACGGCCAACAGCACACCGCAGGGAACGTCGCGCGATGCTGCGACCAAGACGAAGGACGAGAGCTCGGATGACAGTTCCGACACGTCCGAGACGACCGATTCCGGCTCGAGCGAATAGGGGGCATGTCCATGGATCTACACGAGCAGGGGATGAGCTCCCGTACGTTTGTGATCGCCGCCATCGTGTGCGTGCTGCTGCAGGCAGGCCTGGCACCGCAGATCTCCATTGCGGGCGGTCGCGTCAACTTCATGATTATTCTGGTGTGCCTAAGCGTGTTCTCGGGCGACCCGACCCGTGCCGTCGTGTGCGGTTTTTGCAGCGGCTTGTTTTATGACCTGTCCGCTGCCGTGCCGGTGGGCGTTATGTCACTCCTGCTGACCGTGGGTTCTTTTGCCCTGGTGCACAGCGCCGTCGGTCAGACGGGCGGTACCCCGAGTGCGCGCGGCGTCACTGTGGGCGCCTTCGCGCTCGTCATTAATGTGATCTACAGCATCATCTTGCTGTTTATGGGTTTGGAGACGAGCTTTGTCGTGGCGATCTTCGGCCATGCGCTGCCGTCCTCGATCCTGACGGGTCTGGTTGCCATTCCGTTTTTGATGTCTGGTGTCGTGCCGAAGTCCGGCTATGGATTCTCCGCGCGTGGCGGACGCCAGACGGGCATGCGCTTTAAGCCCAAGACCCGTAAGCTCAAATAGGGGAGGCCCGTAGATGTCTTCCCAGTTGACGGTTATTATCGCCGGTATCGTGCTGGTTGTGGCCATCGTGGTCGCGCTGGTCATCATGCGTCGTGGCGATTCCCGTTTTACCTACGATACGCAGCATGGAACGGCCCCGCGCGCCACCGAGGGCGAGGGCAATACCGCGGCGACCGCCTTTAAGGGCCGCTTTTCCATCCTCACCACGGGTGTGGGCGCGATGTTTGCGGCGCTCGCCGTCAAGCTGTGGGGCATGCAGATGGTCTCGTCGGACTATTACGAGAAGCAGGCTAATAGCAATCAGACTCGCACCGTTACCACTCCCGCTGTGCGCGGCCGCATCCTCGACCGCAATGGCGTGGCGCTTGTCCAGAACCGTCCCTCACTTGCTGTCGTGGCCTACCGCGACCTTGCCGAGGATGAGGTTCTGGTTCGCCATCTTGCCAACGTGCTTGGAATGCCTTACGTGGCGGTCCTTCGCAATATTCAGGACAATACAGAGGGCGCTCAGAGCCTGCATACCATCGCGACGGACGTCCGTCGCTCCACGGTTGCCTATATTCAGGAGCATGCCGGCGAGTTCCCGGGCGTCAAGATTGCCGAGCGTACCGAGCGCCAGTATCCATATGGCGAGACGGCATGCCATATCTTGGGCTATACCGGCACCATTACCTCCGAGCAGCTCGAGGCCCAGAATAAGAAAACCTCTGGCGATGATGATGCTTCTGCTGGCAAGATTACGTACCAGTCGGGCGATATCGTGGGCCAGGCGGGCGTTGAGAGCTACTACGAAAACCTGCTGCAGGGTATTCGTGGCGAGCAGACCGTCAAGGTCGATGCCTCGGGCAATGTGACCGGTCAGGCCGGCGCCGTGCCCGCGAAGGCCGGCTCCGATATTAAGCTCACGCTCGACCTTAAGATTCAACAGGCCTGTGAGACGGCGCTAGCGAGCGCTATCGAACTTGCCAAGACCACTGGCTACAGCAATGCCGGCAACGGCGCTGTGGTGTGTCTCGATCCCAACAATGGCGAGATCCTGGGCATGGCGAGCGAGCCCAAGTTCGATCCGTCCGTCTTTATCGGCGGTGTCTCAAATGACGTGTGGACCGAGCTCAATGATGACAAGGGTTCGCACCCGCTGCTCAACCGCGCCATTAGCGGACAGTACATGTCGGCCTCGACCATCAAGCCGCTCTCGGCACTGGCCGGTCTTGAGTTTGGAACCTACACGTCGGGGCAGACGACCAACTGCACGGGTTATTGGACGGGTCTGGGCAAGTCGTGGGGCAAGTACTGCTGGCTGCATTCCGGCCACGGCACCATGACGCTGCAGTCGGGTATCGCCAACTCGTGCGACCCCGTCTTCTACGACATGGGCAAGGCGTTCTTTTATGACGAGAAACATTCCGAGGGCCTGCAGGAGGTCTTTCGTCGCTGGGGTCTAGGCAAGACCTGCGGTATCGATCTGCCGAGTGAGGGCGCGGGCCGTATTCCCGATGCCGAGTGGAAAGAGTCGTACTTCACCGACGCATCTGCCGAGGACCGCAAGTGGAATGCCGGCGATATGACCAACATTGCCATCGGCCAGGGCGACATCCTGGTGACGCCCCTGCAGATGGCGTGCGCCTATATGGGTCTTGCCAACGGCGGCAAACAGTACGTGCCTCACGTGTTTTTGTCTGCCGTGTCGCGTGATGGCGACGGCGATGCCTATAAGTACAACGGCAAGGGCAAGAAGAAGCGCCTGGAGGCCAAGATCAACAGCGATTCGGATTTGGCTCTAGTTCGCAACGGCATGCACGACGTGATTTACACGGCATCGACGTCCCTGGCGGCGCACTTTGGCACCCTGACGCCGCAGGTATACGGCAAGTCGGGCACGGGCGAGAAAAGCGGCGAGGACGAATACGCGTGGTTCTGCGCCTATGCACCGGCCGATGATCCCAAGTATGTCATCGCTACCGTCCTGGAGCAGGGCGGCGGCGGCTCAGATACCGCGATGCATGTCGTGCGCGACGTGCTCGGCGTGATTTATGACGAGCCCGATACCTCTTCGGCCTCGGGCGATTCCTCGGTTCGATAGGAGGTTGCGATGGATTTTTCTCCGGCGGATCTGTTCCGTTCAACCAAGACCGGCTCTCGCAGCAGCCTGGACCGCGTCAACAAGCAACTTTCGGCCTCGCGCGGCACGTTTCGCCAAAAGGTGCATATCGGTGTGCTTGTGGCTACTGTGGCGCTCGTCGCCTACGGTGCCATCATTATCTGGTCGGCTTCGCAGTTTAAGGCCGATGCCTCGTTCTCACGCCATCTGCTGGGAATTGGCATCGGAGCGGTGCTGGCGGTGCTCGTCTGGCGAACCGACCTGCGCGGTATTTCCAATTTTTCGACGGCGTTGCTCGTCATCGACCTGATCGTGATTTTCTCGCCCAAGATTCCGGGTCTGTCCTATACGGGCGGTCTGGGCATGACGGGCTGGATCAAGATTCCCGGTATCGGCTTGACGTTCCAGCCGGTTGAGCTTGCCAAGCTCATCACCATCTTCTTTATTGCTACGCTTGGCTCGCAGTATAACGGTCGCATCGATACCGTTCGCGACTACGTCAAGCTCTGCGGCATGCTGTCCATTCCGTTTTTGGCCGTCGTTGCCATGGGCGACCTGGGCTCGGGCCTGGTCGTGCTGGTTTCGGGCGCCATCGTCATTTGTATGAGCGGTGCACGTCGCGAATGGGTGCTGTCGACCCTGGCCCTGCTCGTGGGCTTGGTGGCCCTCGTCCTGGCGCTCGATTCGGTCTTTGATTCGTTGCTCGGCCACGATGTGCTCATCAAGCAGTACCAGATGAACCGTTTGACGGTCTTTATCGACCCCGATAATGCCGATTCGGACGATGCCTACAACCTGCAGCAGTCGCTTATCGCCGTTGGCTCGGGCGGCTTCTTTGGTAAGGGCCTGGGGCATGCGACGCAGTCGGCCGGCGGCTTTCTGCCTGAGTTCCACACCGACTTCGTCTTCGCCTTCCTGTCCGAGACCTTTGGCTTTTGCGGTTCCTTTTTGCTCCTGTGCCTCTACGTGCTGCTGATCTTTTCGACGATTCGCGTCGCCTTTAAGTGCGAGTCGCTGTTCCTGCGTCTGTCGTGCGTAGGTATCGTTGGCATGTGGGCGTTCCAGACTTTCGAAAACATCGGCATGTGCATCGGCATGATGCCGATTACCGGTATTCCGCTACCGTTTATTAGCTTCGGTTCGTCTTCGATGATGATTCAGCTGCTGACGGTGGGTATCGTACAATCCATATGGCGGCATCGTTCGGGCGCCGCGTAACCGCTGGAGGGGTTTGCTATGAAAATTCCCGTAGATAAGCTGACCCGCGCTTTTAAGATGGGCGCGTCCGTTAAGAAGGATTCCGATACGCCGGTGCGCGTCTCGGTCTATCTGGATTCGTCCGCCTCGCGCTTTCTGGCCGAGACGGTGCGTGACGCCTTTGTGCCGCAGACGACCTCGGGCATTGTGCGCGTCGAGCGTTTGGGGGAGGAGCGAATTGCTCCAAAGACCGATACCGATGTGGTGCTGGTGCTCTCGTGTGGTTCCGACCGCTTGGAGAGTGCCGTGCAGGAGCTCGTGATCGCCGGCGCGCCCGTGTGCGTGCTTGCCGAGTCTGCTGTGGAGGTGCCGTTTATCGAGGAGTCCACGCCCATGCTCGGCGTGGTAGCGGCAACCGAT
>CAUDDU010000108.1 GCA_958448375.1 uncultured Collinsella sp. | reverse complement strand
CCGCTCCTCGAGCGAAAGCCGCAGGTCGTCGTTGCGCAGGCGGGCAAATGCCTCGGCGGGAGAGCCCGTCGCACAGACGTCCTCCATGAGCTCCGGCGGCAGCCACAGCGACGTGCCCTTGCCCTTAAACGCATGCTCAAACTGCTTTTTGACGTCGTCGCCCTTCACAAAGGTACCGTCGGCGAGCTTAACGCCGTCGAAACGTGCCGGCAGTGCCACGACCTGTGCTCCGCCCTCGACGCGACCCATCTGTGCCGCACCCGAGGACTTACGCACGCCAAAGCACTCGGCGACCGCCACGACCGGATATTCCAGACCCTTGGAGGCATGCACCGTCATGATGCGCACCGCGCCGTCGCCCCCCTCGTTGAGGGCACCCGGGGCTTCCTTGCCCGCCAAGAAGCGGTCGAAGGCCAGCGCGATGGAACGCGGCGAGTTGCCGAACTCGGCCTCCGCCTCGGCCACGGCATCGAGCGCCTTGAGCACGTTGGCGGCAATGGCCTTGCCCTCGGGACCACGCTGTGCCAGACGTACAAACCAGCCGGAGGCGTTGACCACGTCGCGCGCGATGGCGGCGAACGAATCGCGGCCAACGCGACGAAGCGCATACCGCAGCACCTCGCGGGCGCGCGTCACGAGCGGCAAGTCTTGCAAACCCGGCACATCGGAATCGCTCATGATGCCCGCATCGATGTTGCGGCGCGACGTCTCGCCCGTCTGATCGTCGAGTTTGGTCGCCAGCGCCAGGAACTCCTGGGCGCCGAGTGCAAACATCGGCGAGGCGAGCAGCGGCATAAGGCCCTGCGCCGTATCGGCCGGATTGGCGAGCGCACAAACCAGGGCGCGCACCGTCTGCACCTCGGCTGCTTGGGCAAAGACCGAGCCGCCCGCGATGACGCAGTCGAGCCCCTGGTCGCGGAAGGCCTGGGCGTAGACGTCGGCGTTGGTCATGCGGCCCAGCAGCAGCACCATGCCGCCCTGGGGCTGGCCGGCATCGGCAAGCGCGCGGAAGCGCTCGGCGATCGCACGGGCCTTGGCCTGTGTGCGCTCCTGCGTACTGCCGCCGGCAACAAAGAGGGCCTGGCGACGCGAGGCGTCTGCCACCAGCGTGTCCTTGCGGCCGTCGCTCGCCTCAAGATCCAAAAAGCCCTGCATCAGGCCGCCGTCATCGCCATCGAAGACGCGCGCCACGTAACGCAGCACCTCGTCATGGCTGCGGAAGTTGCGCACGAGCTTGACGAGTTCACCGGCCGGTGCCCCGGACGAGGCCGACACCTCGGACGAAGCGAGGACGGCGCCCGGGGTGCTGGCAGCTGCCGCCGCGCCCGAAGCGCCTACCTTGCGCTCCTGGCGACGGAACACCTCGACCTCGGCGCCGCGGAAGCGATAGATCGACTGCTGTGCATCGCCCACGGTGCACAGCGCGCGCTCCCCCGCACCCGTCAGGTAGCAGATCAGATCGACCTGCATCTGGTCGGTATCCTGGAACTCGTCGATCATGACCATCTTAAAGCGGCTCTCGTATGCCACTCGGATGGCCGGGTAATCGCGCAGGGCCTCGTAGGCTATGCGCAGCAGGTCGTTGTTGTCGAGGGCAGACTGGGCAGCCTTCAGCGCGCGGTACTCAGCCTCTACAGAGCGGGCCAAGCCCACCAGCGCATCGAGCGCCGGGCCACCGCAGGCAAGCACGATATTGATAAATGCATCGGCAGCCTCCGCCTTGAGCAGCTCGACCTGCTCCTTGGGGAACGCCTTGCTCGCGCGCGGCATGGTGCACGACATCATGAGTCGCGCCGCATCGGCCATGGTCTTGCCGCTCGCCTCGAACGCGTCGATGGCATCGAGCGCCGTCTGCGCCTTCTCGGTCGCGGCCTTGCTTGCGCCCAGCGCCGCACGATAGGCATCGGCAAGTGCCGAGGTATCGGCCTGGCCGCGCGCCACGCACACGTCGTCCATACCGCCCGGCAACTGGCTCGACAGCTCCAGCAGGTCGCGCACCAGGCCCTTGATGGTCGTGCCGGTGCCAAAGGGGCCGCCCTCGCCCGCCATGGGATACCAGGCATAGAGGGCCTTGAGCGATGCCGCGAGCTCGGGGGCGGCATCGGGCGCCGTCGCGCGGGCCAACACATGCTCAACAGCTTGGTCCATAAGTTCGTCGGTATCGGTGAGCACCGTGAACTCGGGGTCGATACCCAGCTCCAGCGCATGCGCGCGCAGGATACGCGAGCACATGCCGTGAATGGTCGAGATCCACGCGTCGTCGACGGTCAGTGCTTCCTCGTCCATGCCCTCGTCGATAAGCGCACGGCGCACGCGGTCGCGAATCTCGGCCGCGGCATCTTTGGTAAAGGTAATGGCGAGCACCTGGTCCAGATGCTCAACGAACGGACCTGATTCGGGCGAGAGCGCGTAGACGATGCGGCGCGTGAGGGTAAAGGTCTTGCCCGAACCGGCGCCCGCCGAGACAAACAGCGGACGGTCGAGCGTTTTGACAATCTGCAGCTGTTGCGGCATCAAAGTCGAAAGATCCATGGTCTACACGTCCCTCCTTACAAACGTTCCTTCGTGGTTATACGAGCAGCGCGCATGCGCGGCCTGAGCCGACGTCGGGTCGATGGCGGCAACGTTGCCTGCCTCGAGCTCGCGCAGGCGCTCGGCGATGCCAGCCTCAACGCGATCGAGCAGGGCGTCGAAGTCCATGCTGCCACCCTCGCCGGGGAAACCTTTCTTAAGGCCCGGGATGCGACCGTCGCCGCGCTCTTCCTCGAGCAGCTCGGCGCTCGCAGCACCGCGCAACGCCGGCTTGCCACCCTTGGTCGAAAAGTAGAGCGCCGCGCGGGTGTCCAAATCCAGCGCCCGGCGCATGGCCTGGGCGTAGATGAGCGTTTGGGTATGTGGTGGCAACCAGCGTGGATCGTCGATGGGCGCCGTGCCCGATTCCTCGTCGCGCACCGTAGGGTCGGCGAGCTTAAACTCCTCAACGCCCGTGCGATGCTTGTAGTCGATCACCACGGCACGATTCTCGGCGTCCACGTCCACGCGATCGATGCGCCCGCCAAGCGGCCAACCGGCATACTCGACCTTGAGCTCGTTGAAGGCGAACTACAGGTAGCGCGGGGCAAAGGGGGCAAGTGCCTCGGACTCGTAGGCAAGCACACCCTCCAGCTGCGGCAAGATCTCGGCCACCTGGCGCTCCTCCACCGCAGAGAGCGGCACCAGCGGGCCCTCGTTGCCACGCTTGGAGGCATGCTCGGCCAAGGTCTCGTCAAAGACCTCGCGCAGCAGCTCCTGAGCACGTGGCAGGTTCTCGGGCGTCACGCGCTCCATGCCCTCCTGGGGCAGACGGGCGTGCAGGTGTTCCAGCACGTCGTGGACAAAGTTGCCCTTCTCCATATTGCCAAAGCCTGCGTCGATCGACTGGGGCTTCACGCGGTACGAGACGAACCAGCATAGCGGGCAGGTCGAATAGGCCTCGATCTGCGAGGCAGACGTCAGGCGCGGCACGAGCGGCGCGTCCTCACCCTCGCCATCGCGACGGCGCAGGACCAGATACGGAATGGCTTCATCGCTCAGATGCTGAGGAGCATCGCAGGTCACGCGCTCGCGCCTAAGACCTTCGCCTGCAGCGGGATCAAAGTCGGCGATGATATCGCCCTCGCCCACGCGCATGGGCTTGGCAGCGCCAGCGGCCTCGGCATGTGCCCACAGCTCGGTCCATACGGCTGCCGGGTAGCACTCGCGTGCCTGGCGATCGTGCGTCACACGGGCGAGCGCGACCGGACCGCTCGCCGCCTGCATCGCACGGCCAAAGCGCACGCGCAGCAGGGCAGCGGGCTCCAAAGACACGCCGTCGCGGCGCAGCTCGGCTGTCAACGTGGCAAGCGGGCCCTCTTCGTGCGAAAGCGGATAGCTGTCCAGGTCGACATCGGCAAACAGCACGGCATCGTAGCTGCCAGGGCGAAGAACCGACGCATCGGCAAGCGACGCGAAGCGCACTTGTGCTCGTGGTGTGCGATCGACCTCATAGGTCTCGTAATCGTAGGCGGTACTGCGCTTGTCCACCTTGGTTCGAACGCCGTCGAGAACCGGCACGGTCGCGGCCTGCGACACGTCGAGCGCGCGAGCATCGTTCATAAGGATGTCGATGGCATGGCGCAGCAAAGCCGTCTCTGCCTGGCGACGGGCCTGGCCGTCAAGGCCGCCTAGAGCGCGATCGGGCAACGCCTCGGCAACGGCAAGCATGGCCTTAAGCGCCGTCACGGGCTTGTCACGCCACAGCGCCTGGAACACGTCCGAGACCACACACGGTACGTTCTTAAACCAGTTATCGTCGCTCGTCGCCTTGCGCGCGCCCCTCACCTGGCCCTGAACGCTCTGCAGCAGGCTCTTGACGCCCGCGGTAGTCTTGCTGCGCGAGAGACGCATATTCTTATCGAAGGTACGGGCATTGACGGCATCAGCGCCCGAAAGCGGACTGTAGATCCAGTCGGTAAGCTCCGGCGCGGGCCACCACTCAGTCTTGGAAGCGGTGCCCTCGTCGGCGGCTTTCATACGCTCGATCAGGTTGGCGAGCGCCGTAAACTGCCTGCCCGCGATGGACTGGGAAAACGCCGTGAACTCAGTCGTCTCGGCCGCAATGTGACGTGCCGCCAAACGGGCGGCGAGCTCGCCGAACAGCTGGGGTGCCCGGGCAGAAACGACGAGCACGCGCACGGGGTCGGCGGGCGT
>CAUDDU010000107.1 GCA_958448375.1 uncultured Collinsella sp. | reverse complement strand
CGCGACGCCCAGGCCCTTGCGCTGGCCGATGGTGTAGCGCAGCGCACCGTTGTGGCGCCCGACCACGCTGCCGTCGCGCCACACAATGTCGCCCGGTGCAGCGGGATGTCCGCAGCGGCGCTCGATATAGCCCGCGTAGTCACCGTCTGGAATAAAGCAGATGTCCTCGCTTTCGGCCTTCTGGGCGTTGGTAAAGCCCTGCTCGGCGGCTATGCGGCGCACGTCGCGCTCTTTGTCCAGGCCTGCCAGCGGAAAGATCGTGTGTGCCAGGCGCTCCTGCGTAAGCGAATACAAAAAGTAGCTTTGGTCCTTTTTGGGGTCTTCGCCGCGGTGGAGCTGCCAGGTGCCGTCTGCCGCCTGGCTTGTTTTGGCATAGTGACCCGTGGCGATGTAGTCACAGCCCATATCGAGCGCCGCATCGAGCAGCGCGCCAAACTTAATGTGACGGTTGCAGATAATGCACGGATTGGGCGTCAGCCCCTCCTGGTAGGCGTTCACAAAGCGCTCGATAACGCTGTGGTCGAACGTCTGCTGCAGGTCGAGCACGTGATGGGGGATCCCCAGGCGCTCGGCGACGGCCTTTGCATCGGCGATGTCGTGGTCGACTTTACTCATGCCAGTGACAGGGTCGGGCGCGGGGCAGGTGAGACGCATGGTGGCGCCGACGCATTCGTAGCCTTGGCTTTTGAGCAGGTACGCGGTCACACTGGAATCGACGCCGCCGCTCATGGCGACGAGCACGCGCTTGTTGTGCATGGGGAGGTTCTCCTTGGTGGCATGTGGCCAAAAAAGAAAAGCGGCGCGGGAGGCTGGTTCCGCGCCGCAGACATTGTAGCAAGTTCGGGCGTCTCATGGGACACCCTGTTGGGATGAGCCCAGGCAGCCAGAAGAGAGGGTAGGCCGGCGTGCCTTGGACTCGTTCTGAGAACGAGAAGCTCTACTCCTGGAACAGTGCCGTGGACAGGTAGCGCTCGCCCGTGTCGGCAAGCAGGGCCACGATGGTCTTACCCTCGTTCTCGGGACGCTTGGCCAGCTGCAGTGCGGCCCACACGGCGGCACCGGACGAAATGCCCACGAGCACGCCCTCCTTGTGGCCCACGGCGCGGCCGGTCGCAAAGGCGTCGTCGTTCTCGACGGGGATGATCTCGTCGTAGACCTGGGTGTCGAGGACGTCGGGCACAAAGCCAGCGCCGATGCCCTGGATCTTGTGCGGGCCGGCCTGGCCCTTGGAGAGCACCGGGGAGGTGGCGGGCTCGACGGCGACGACCTTAATCTCGGGGTTCTGCTCCTTGAGGAACTCGCCCACGCCGGTCACGGTACCACCGGTGCCAACGCCGGCGACGAAAATGTCGACCTGGCCGTCGGTGTCGTCCCAGATCTCGGGGCCGGTCGTGGCCTTGTGAATGGCCGGGTTGGCGGGGTTCACAAACTGGCCGGCGATAATGCTGTTGGGAGTCTCCTTCTGCAGCTCCTCGGCCTTGGCGATAGCGCCCTTCATGCCCTTGGAGCCGTCGGTGAGCACGAGCTGCGCGCCGTATGCCTGCATCAGCTTGCGGCGCTCGACGGACATGGTCTCGGGCATGGTGATGATTACCTTGTAGCCGCGGGCGGCCGCCACAGAGGCGATGCCGACGCCGGTGTTGCCGCTCGTGGGCTCGATGATGGTATAGTCGCCGCCGCGCACGAGCTTGCCCGCCTTCTCGGCATCGTCAATCATGTTCTTGGCGACGCGGTCTTTAACGGACCCGGCGGGGTTGAAGTATTCCAATTTGACGAGCACGCGAGCCTTGAGGTCCTCGTCGGCCTCAAAGTGGGTGAGCTCCAGAAGCGGGGTGTGGCCGATAAGCTGATCGATGGACGTGTAAACCTTGCTCATGGTGAACCTCCAAAGTGTTCAAGTTGCTGGTTGCCGTGTGGTTTTACGGCGTGTCTAGCAGCTAAACCCATAAACCTTATAGGTTGTTCGTTTAGCTGTTGGCAAGCATAGTAGACACTAAAGCCTAGTAATGCAATAGGAAATAGAAGATTATTACAAGCTGATTAACCATCTTGACCGGAACGGGTATTTTCAAACCGAATTTTTCGGCTAGAATTTCAACGGACTAAAAGACCGAAAGGCAGCACTATATATGTTGGTTTCTACTAAGGGTAGGTACGCCCTGCGCGTTATGGTTGACCTGGCCGAGCACCAGGCGGCCGGCCGCATCCCGCTCAAAGAGATCGCGGCGCGACAGGGGATTTCCGAGAAATATCTCGAGAACATCTTGGCTACGCTCGTGCGCGCCAACATGCTTTCGGGCATGCGTGGCAAGGGCGGCGGCTATGTGCTCACGCGCCCGCCCGAGCAGTACACGGTGGGCGAGATCCTGCGCCTGACCGAGGGTAGTCTGGCGCCGGTCGCCTGCCTGGATGGCGACTGCAAGGGCTGCTCGCGATCTGATAAGTGCCCCACGCTCGACGTGTGGAAGAACCTGGACAAGCTCATCAACGACTACCTCGACGGTGTGACGCTCGATCAACTTGTCGCTCCCAACCATGGCTACGACTACGTCATCTAACCCACACCTGCATTTGGGGACGGGGTGGAAATGGTAGATTTTCTCGCCCTTTGAGACTTGGCAAATAAGAAAGCCGCCCATTTTTGCGATGGGCGGCCTTCGTTTTGGGCTGTTGAGACGGACACGGCCGGAATGGCCGTTTTAGTCCTCGGCGATGCTGTCGAGGATGCTGCGCGTGATGGACACCAGGATGCTGCCCATAAAGGCCGATCCAAAGCTGGCGATGGAGATGCCGACGCCCAGCAGGTTGACCGACAGGTAACTCGCGAGCTCAAGCATAAAGCTGTTGACTACGAGCTGAAAAACACCAAGCGTAATAATAGTGAGCGGCAGTGAGATGACGGTCAGGAACGGCTTGACGAGCGAATCGACAATGTTCAGGAACAGTCCCACAAAGGCAAAGCAGACCCAGGTCTCGGCAAAGCCGAAGGGTTGGATACCGGGGACGAGGAACGTGGCGATCGCGATGGCGATCGAGGTGAAGAGCCAGTTAAGCATAAAGCGCATGGCGTGAATCCTTTCTTGCGCCGGGGTTGCTGGCGTCGCGTGAAGCGGCTTGCGGCGGCGACCTGGATGGTTGCGCGGGCGCGCCGCGGTGTTTGGGCGCCCATTGTCTCAAATATTCGTGGAGCTTACGTGCGCATACGGTTTCTAAACGGCGTTCGTCCTGAAAAACGCGCCGCTGGCAGAGAGTCTTGTCGCTTTAGTTTGGTGGTGTGCTACACTGCTACGGGCAAAAGCCACAGGCGTTGCCCTATTGCATAGAACGGGTGAACGATGCCCGATGTCAGTATCAACTTCGATGCCTTTTGGCGGGTTTGGCGGTGATCGATGAATATCGAGAACATGTTTGACAAGCCTGATGTCAAGCAGCTGGTCCACGCATTTAGCCTTTTGGACGACGAGAAGGATATCCAAGCGTTTTTGACCGATATCTGCACGCCGCGCGAGATTTGCGACCTTTCTCAGCGTTTGCAGGTTGCGCGCTATTTGGACGAGGGCGAGCCTTATGTTGAGGTTCAGGCCCGTACCGGCGCTTCGTCCACCACGGTGAGCCGCGTTTCAAAGGCGCTGAACGGCGAGTACGGTGGCTACCGCAAGATCCTCATTAAGTTGGAGGATGGCGAGTAGGCCAGCGACAACATTGAATTACGAAGAACCGTCCCTCCGGGGGCGGTTTTTATATGCCTGCAATCGGCTGGTGCGTTGGGTTCAGGTTGCTTTGTACCAAAAGATGGAACTGCGGTGGCAATGTGTCCGCTTGGGCGGGTAGGATGGATGCATTGATTATTGCGAACGGTTTGAGCGGAGGACCATGCCTGTTCGAATCTATACCACCAATGCCGGCACGGATTTGAGCGATGCCGAGTCGGCGCTGCTTGCCGACCTTATTGCCCGTCACGGGCGTGCCGTGTTGCTGGCACCAACGTTTGCCGAGCTCGATCTGTGCCGTCATGATGCGGCGGAAGCCGGCATTTCGCTGGGTATCGACTACAAGACACCCGCATCGTGGCTTCGCTCGCTTTGGGAGCTTTTGGGCGACGGGCGCGGTTTCGTCGACAACCTGCAACGTCAGATGCTGTTTTCGGATATGATTGCCCGCCGCGACGATGCCGACCTGCAGCCGCTTTCGCGTAGCCAGGGCACGGTGCGCATGCTCGCGCGCATGGCCCGCGATGTGCTGCCGGGTGTGGCGGGGACGACGGCCGAGCGATGCGGTGGCAACAATTGCCAGCCTGAGCCAAAAAGCGATGCCGAGGCTCGTGTGTTTGAGCTTTTGCGTGCCTACGCGGGCGGTTTGGACCGTCGAGATATGGTCGAGCCCTGCGAGGCAGCCGACATTATGGCCGGTGCCCTGGCCGATAGCCTGCCGGCGTGCGCCCGCGCCGTATGCGTGCGCGGTACCACGTCGTTTACGCACGGTCTACTCGAGCTGCTGTCTGCCGTGGCGAACAATGGGGGAGAGGTCGTCGTGCTGCTTGCCTGCGAGCAGGCGGCGATGCGCGAGGAGCTTGCCACGGCATTTGATGCCCGCGGTGTGCTGTTTGAGATCGCGCCGCTGGGGGAGGACGCCGTCGCGTCTGATGTCGCTTGCGGGGCCGCCGCTCAGCCTGCCTTTATTGAGGTCGCCGGCCCCCATGCCCGTGCTCATGTCTATGCGGACGCCATCGATAA
>CAUDDU010000106.1 GCA_958448375.1 uncultured Collinsella sp. | reverse complement strand
AAGCTCAGCCCAGCGGTCGCGCTCGGCCTTGGAACGACGGGCGTAGCCGTAGCCCGGCAGGTCCACAAAGTGCACGTCGTCGGCCTCGAAGAAATTGATGTTGCTCGTCTTGCCCGGCGTACTCGAAACCTTGACCAGGTTCTTGCGGCCAAAGAGTTTGTTCATGATAGACGACTTGCCCACATTGGAGCGGCCCACAAAGCTCACCTCGGGACAGGTGGACTCGGGGATCTGCGAAACCTTGCCGTAGCTGGCAACAAACTTGGCAAGCTGATAGTTAATGGAATCGGCCATGGACACTCCTTGGTCGTAGGTTCTTACAAAACGGGCGTGCTATTGCGCGGCGGCGATACGACGAACGATGTCAAGCGTGATGCCGCTCGCGGTGCGAGCGTACTCGTCCAGATCGAACTCGCGCTCGCAAAACGCGTCATATGCCTCGTCACAATTATCGCTGATAGCGCGCAGTACCAGGCAATCGACACCATTCTTGGCCGCGATGTGCGCAATTGCCGCGCCCTCCATCTCGACGCAATCGGCATGCGTGGCCTCAATCGCAGCGTTACGCATGGCGTCACCCGTAACAAAGCGATCACCCGTGGCGATAGTGCC
The DNA here is from genome assembly GCA_958448375.1 of uncultured Collinsella sp. GTDB lineage: Bacteria > Actinomycetota > Coriobacteriia > Coriobacteriales > Coriobacteriaceae > Collinsella. The sequence continues at coordinate 4,144 of CAUDDU010000106.1, read as the reverse complement.
ACACAGGAACTGCTTGGGGTCCTTCTCCGCAGAAGTCTCATCCGCCGAGGCATCCACAAATCCATGCTCGGCAAGCACGGCGGCGGCAACATCAGCCAACGCCGGTGTCGAGACAAACTCCTCGAGCCCCGGCGCCGACTCGGCGATGAGTGCCGTATCGGTATCCAGATAGCGCAGGCACTTGCCTATAACCACGTCGTTAATATGGAGTTTAGGGTTTAGGCCGCCCGCAATGCCCGAAAACACAACGGCCTGCGGGGCGTATTTGCTGATGAGATGCTGCGTTGCGGCAGCGGCGTTCACGGTCCCCATGCCTGCCGTCGTGGCGACTACTGTCAGACCCGAAAGCCCACCGTTCACAACGGTCAAGCCCGCCTCCTGCGACTCATGCGTGCCACTCAGCTCTTCCTTAATCTGCGCAACCTCTTTTTCGAGTGCGCCTATGATCGCGATGGTTGCCATGCCATCCCCCAAATCCGTGCAAATTGCTTATCCACGGTATGGTACCAGCATTTTGGCTCAACCGTGTCAGCACCAAGCCGTTAGGCCAGTACAGCTCGGGTATCATAAAGGGGCAAAAATGGCTTGTTAGCCGATGGCCGACCTGAGCTCCGCACGGCGCTTTTTCATACCGGCCATAACGGCATTGCGCAGCTCGGGCATGCGCGCGGTATCCATCTGAGGTACGCCCTCAAGCTTATAGGGAATGCCCAGTTGCTCGTACTTGACGACACCCATCGTGTGATACGGCAGCATTTCCAGGCCCACCACGTTGTGCCATGGATCGATGAGGCGACCGAGCTTCTCGCACTCCTCCACCGTGTCGGTAATGCCCGGCACCACCACGTGGCGGATAACGACCTTGATCTTGCGACGTGCAAGTTCATCGCCGAACGCCAAGATGCGTGCGGGATCGCAACCGGTCAGCTTTTTATGCTCGACCGGGTCGGCATGCTTAATATCGAGCAGTACCATGTCGGTCTCGTTGAGCACGGCATCGAACTTCTCGGGGTGGTTGGGGTCAAATGCATAGCCACAGCTATCTAGGCAGGTATGTACACGGCCATCGGGGTTGTTATGCATAGCACGAAACAGATCGGCCAAAAACTCGGGCTGCAGGAGCGGCTCGCCGCCGGACACCGTAATGCCACCGCTGCGATAGAACTCGTGGTTACTCTGGAACTCATCCATCAGGTGTTCGACGGTCACCATGGTGCCGCCGTTGACCGACCAGGTATCGGGATTGTGGCAATACGCGCAGCGCATGGGACAGCCCTGAACAAACACCACAAAGCGGATGCCGGGTCCGTCGACCGTTCCCATCGTCTCGATCGAATGCACGCGGCCAAGGGCAAACGCAGAGTCCTCGGGACGAGCGTCCACACCCTCAAGCGTCATTTCTGCCATTCGCGCTACCTTGCCTCTCCTTGGATGCAACCAATTAAAATGCCAGAGTCATTCTAGCCCATGCGTTTGCGTTTAAACGTCTCGGACTAGAACGGCACGTTTTAATCTATCCCCCATCACCATGGCTGGGGGCTACGTCGAGATGTCAGGCTGAAGAACGCTCGCCTGCGGCCTTTACGCCTTAAGCGTGAGCACCGCACCGAAGGCGGTCGGGCCGCAATGGCTCGAGATGACGCCGCCGACCTGAGTCCAGGTAACGTCCTTAAAGCCCAGATCATGCGCATAGACCTCCATGTCATCGCGCAGCTCCTGGGAAAGGCCCACCGAATACGCCAGGCCAATGTGCGAGTAGTCAATCTCGCCCTTCGCAACCATGTGGTCAATAAAGGCGCGGGCGCACTTGAGCATAGAGCCGCGGAACTTCTTGGTCGCCACGAACTTGCCGCCCGTCACCTCAATGCAGGGCTTAATCTTGAGCAGATGGGCGCCAAGGAATGCGACGTTGGACAAGCGACCGCCCGCCTTAAGAAAGGCAAGATCGGTAGGAACAAAGCCCAGCAGCACGCGGTCCATGACGGAATTCGTAAATGCAAAGATCTCGTCGACGGTGGCATCGGGGTGAGCCTCGATGTATTTGGCGGTCTCGACGACAACGAGCGACTGGCCTACCGAGACAAAGCGCGTGTCCATAGAGAACACGTAGTCGCGACCCTTGGCGGCGATCTTCGATGATTGATGCGAGCAGGTCGTGGCCTCGGAATACGCGAGATGCAGAATAGTCGCATCGGGCTGCTCAGCGTGAATGCGGTCGTACACGTGAGCAAAATCCGCAGGCGCGCAGCCGCTGGTCTTGGGCATCACGCCAAACTCGTTGCAGCGCGAATAAATCTCGAGCGGATCGATCGAGCCGTCCTCGACGGTCTCGTCACCAATCGTGACATGCATGGGCACGCGCACGATGCCGTAGCGCTCGCAGAGCTCCGGCGTCACATCCGACCCAGACTCAACCACGATTACGTACTTGCCCATTATTATCACGACCCATCTCGACATTGGCTTTTCAATACATGGCACGCGCCGCCGCACTGTTGCACAACGGCGTCCAAGCGCCAAAGAGACGCCGCCCCTTGCACACAACAAAGGACAGCGTCTCCCTGGAAAACTCCGTGCTTATCTAGGATTCCACACGGTTTATTAAGGAGGGTTACTTATTCCACAAACGGTCGCTATATGCGGTAAGCGGTAGTTGGCCGCGACAACTGCGACACATTCCGTCCAGCAAATCCAATCGTGCTCCACGCACGGTTAATGCACGAGGCGGTAGAAATTCATCGATGCCGCACCCTCGGCGTGCAGCTCTATCGCCGGAACCGCCGGCGAATAGGTACGGCTCGTAAGTGCCGCCTCGCCGCCATTTGCAAAAATCTCGACCATCGTAGTGTCCGAAAGCACGCGCAGGTCGCGAAGCTCGCTGAGCTCGATCAACCTCTGGTCGCGCCCATAGCCTTCGTCACCCATGTCGAGGGTAAGCATCCCGTCTGCATAGCGCACAAAGACACCCTTGCGGATTTCGAGCTCGATCACCTGGGCGCCCTCACAGGAAACCACAAGATCAAACAGGCGGCCCGGCTCCTCAACGGTCTCATCGCCTGTCGCGCGAACGCAGTCGCCGCGCATTCTCTCAATCTCGTGCGCCGGCTGCTGGCAGAGCTTGCCATCGCGTATGCTCAGCTCTCGCGGCACCGTCAACGCGCACTGCCACCCGCGCGCCACCGTCGGGCTTTCCGCCTTCGCATCGGGGCAACCCGACCATCCGATCATCAAACGCCGACCCACAGCGTCCTCAAAGGACTGCGGGGCATAGAAATCAAAACCGGCATCAACCATCGGAGGCATGCCCTGGCCGACGATCTTAAAGCTCGGCGCCCCCCAATCGGCCTCGATGGAGAACCACACGCACTGATGCGGATTGCGGTAACGCCAGCCATCGGCGGGCACGCCCTGCGGGCAGCAAACGAGAATAAGCTCGCCATCAAGCTCAAACAGATCAGGGCACTCCCACATAAAGCCAAACTTCTCGCCCAGCTCAATGCGCGTCGCATAGCTCCAGCCCTCTAGATCGCGCGAAGTATAGACAAGCACACAGCCACGATCGTCTTTCGTACGAGCGCCCAGAACCATGTAGTAGATACCATCGTGCTCAAGGATCTTAGGGTCGCGCACGTGCGTACCGATATCGTCGGGGTAATCGACCGGCCCAACAGCTATGCGCTTCTCGCCCAATTCGTCGGGATTCTCGGCAACCATATGAATTTGGTTTTGCTCACGGCCCGTCAACACGTAGTCGTAATCATCGCGGTCAAAATGCTTAACGTTGCCGGTATAGAAGTAGTGAATCTTGCCGTCGTGTACAAAGGCAGAACCAGAATACGCTCCGCTCGAATCCAAATCGGAATCGGGGAACAGCACAGGGCCGTGATTCTCGTACGTCACAAAATCCTTTGTTGTCAGATGGTTCCAAAGCACTGGACCGCCATGCGCAGCATCGAATGGATCGTATTGGTGATAGATATGATACGTATCACCGATCTGCACCAAACCGTTGGGGTCGTTGAGCCAGCCAAGCTCAGGCTCCACATGGAACAGGAGCCTATCGGGGTCGGACGCGATGCGACCCGCCGTCTCATCCTGTCCGGCACGCCACTGCTCATAGTCCGCGCGTGTCACCTTATTTTTT
>CAUDDU010000105.1 GCA_958448375.1 uncultured Collinsella sp. | reverse complement strand
GCGCCGCCAATCGAAAAACCCTTTAATCCACAATCCTCGATAAGCTTGCCCACGCTCGCATCGGGCGGGTTGCGAAAGACCGACCCGCAGGATGCGCGACCCATGGGCTGTGTACGCTTGCGCCTCGTCAGGTACCGCTCCATTCGCTCGCGAATGTCGGCCTTGGGCGCCGGTTTAAGTTTGAGCACGCACTCGAGGATGATCTCATTGCGGGGAAGGCTACATTCGCGGTAGCCCCAAGTGATCTCGGACCCCGCATAATGCTTGATACCGGATGCCGGGTCAAACGTTACGACATCCTCAACCAGCGAGCCAATCCATTCGGTCCGTGTGCCGGCATTCATAGATATCGCACCGCCGACCGACCCAGGGATGCCAACGGCAAACTCAAGGCCCGAGAGGCTACGCGACAGGGCATCGTTGACCAGGCGCGCAAACATCACGCCCGCACCGACCGTCAGCGTACAACCGTCATCGGCAACAACCGTGCGCTGAAACTCACGTCCGAGCGAAATGACGGCGCCGCGATAACCGCCATCGGCAACCAGCAGATTGGAGCCCTTGCCGATGATGACCCACGGCACCTGCTCGCGATCGAGCACCGCCACGGCGCGGCGGAGGGCATGATAGCTATGGCACGTCACAAAGAGGTCGGCCTTGCCGCCGATACGATAGCTCGTATGACGCGCAAGGCGCTCGTCCTCGATCACATCCGTGTCGATCATGCCCGAGAGCGCCATGACGGCGTTAAACAGACCCATTAGGCTTAAGCGTCTTTCTTGGCAGTCAGATACTCAATGAACTCGGGACCGACGGTCGTAACGTCACCGGCACCCATGGTGAGCAGCAGGTCGCCCTCGCCCACCATCTGCTCGAGCTCCTGATTGAGCTCAAGACGGCTGGAGCAGTACACGACCTCCTTGCCAGGATGCTTGGCGCGCACGGTATCGGCGAGCATCTTAGAGGTGACACCCGGGATGGGCATCTCGCCAGCCGAGAACACATCAATCAGCAGCAGTTTATCGGCATTGGCAAATGCATCGGCAAAGTCGTCGCACAGGGCCTGCAGGCGCGAATAGCGGTGCGGCTGGAACACGACGTCGACGTGCTTGTAGCCCAGCGACGAAGCGGCAGCAAGCGTCGCCTTGATCTCGGTGGGGTGATGGCCGTAATCATCGACCACGGTGATGCCATCGATATCGCCCACGTGGGTAAAGCGGCGGCGAACGCCCTCAAAGCTCGAGAGCGCCTTGGCGGCGGCGTCGATGTCAAGGCCCAGGACATGGGCGACGGTGAGCACCGCCGTGGCGTTGAGCATGTTGTGGCGACCGGGATTGCTCTTGATCTCCACGGCATGTTCAGTGCCATCCTCAAAGCGAACGATAAAGTCACTCTGGATGCCCTTGACATCCGGGTGCATGCAGACGATGTCGTTGCTCTCGGCAAAGCCGTAGGAAAGCACGTGACGGCCCGTCGACTTGGCGAGCTCGGCCAGATGCGGGTCCTCACCGCAGACGATGACGGTGCCGTCCTCGCCCACCAGGCTCATGAATTTGGCGAAAGTTGCCTCGATCTCCTCGATACCCGAGTAGTGATCGAGGTGGTCGGCCTCGACGTTGGTCACAATGACTACGTTGGGGTTCAGGAACAGGAAGGAGCTGTCGGACTCGTCGGCCTCGGCGACAAAGTAGTCGCCCGAGCCGTTCTTGCCGTTCGTGTCATAGCCCTCGACGATGCCGCCGATCAAGAAGCTCGGATCCAGACCCATGCGGTCGAGCATGGTGGCGCACATCGAAGACGTGGTGGTCTTGCCATGCGTGCCGGCAACAGCGACGGTGGTGTAGCCGTGGCCCAAAGCAGAGAGCATCTTGGCACGGGGCCACACGGGAATACCAAGCTCGCGAGCGCGCACGAGTTCAGGGTTGGACTCCGGAATAGCGGTGGAGACAACAACCACGTCGGGCTTGACCTCGTCGATCGTGGCAGCCTCATGGCCCACATGCACCTTCACACCAGCGCGGGTAAGCTGGCGGATATAACGTGACGTCTTAAGGTCGGAGCCGGTAACGGCATAACCGCGCTCGTGCAGAACGAGGGCGATGCCGCTCATGCCGGCGCCGCCGATACCGATAAAGTGGGCGCTCTTAAACTCGGGCGCGGAGGTTGCAGTCTGGGAATCAGCCATGTGCTCGTGTACTCCTTGCGTAAACACTGCCTGTAACCCGTTAACTGTACCGCACCTACCGCATCAGCGCGAGGGCGACCGACGATATCCCGTCTAACTAACGCAAACCCTCTACCGCATCGGCCAGAAGAGCGGCGGCCCTATCCTGAGCCAGACCACGCGCCGCCTGACGCATGGCGTCGCGCGCCGCCGCGTCATCGACCAGGTGCAGCAGTTCATCGGCAAAGGCAGAACCGTCGATATCGGCATCGGCGCAAAGCACACCGGCCCCGGCGTCGACCAGATAACGGGCATTGGTGGTTTGGTGGTCGGCCGTCGCATGCGGATACGGCACGAGCACCGAGGGCACGGCGAGCGCAGCAATCTCGGCCACGCTCGATGCACCCGAACGCGAGAGCACCAAATCGGCAGCAGCCAGCATATCGCCCATGTTGTCGATGTAAGGCTGGACGCGGTAACGCTCCGCCTCCTCGGGCGTCAGCGCCAAAGCGCGCTCGGTCTCCTCAAAGCCGTCGGCACCCGTCGAATGCAACACATAGAGGTTCTTGCGCGAAAGCAGCTCGTTTTTGAGCGAAGCCACGCGCTCGTTGAGGTGCTGGGCGCCAAGTGAACCGCCAAAGACGAGCAACAGCGTAGCGTCCTCGGGAACGCCAAGTGCCTTGCGGCCGCGAGCGCGATCGCCCTCGATTACCGAGCGACGTACGGGGTTGCCGGTCATGAGCACGTGGCCAGGGTCACCTTCGCGCTCAAAGACCGAACGCGCTGCCGGCACCGAGATGCACACGCGGGCGGCGTGGGAGTTCATCATCTTGTTGGCCAGGCCCGGAACAGAGTTCTGCTCATGCAGCAGATACGGAACGCCCGCGCCCTTGCACCACCCCAGCAGCGGAACCTCGACATAGGCACCAAAACCAATGGCGGCATCGGGCTTGCCGACCTTTGAGAAATGACTGGCGAGCGCACGTTTGGCCTTGTTGACACGCCACAGCGAGGTCAGCGCCGTCCAAGGACGGGAGCGGTCGAAGCCCGTGACCGTAATGGGCACAAAATCAAACCCAGCCTCGGGGACCAGACGACCCTCGAGCTTGCGCGACTGGCCCACGAACACAACGTGGTGGCCGCGGTCACGCAGCTCTTCGGCCAAGGCGAGCGCGGGGTTGATGTGCCCTGCCGTGCCGCCGGCTGCAATAGCAACGGTCATTTTATCGGTCATGGTAGTCCCTTCGTACGCGCGGTCCCTGGTCGTCGATACGCAGACGTGCCGACGGGTCCGAGTTCAAATCGATTCGATTATATCCGCCGCCCGCATTGCGAGGAGTGGGGCGCTGAGGACGACCTTGCGGCGCCGTTCGCTGACGCGGGCGGGCTGCCGGCTCGGTCGCAGAGCCATCCAGGACGGTAAAACCGTTACGCGAAGATCGCTCGCCGCGCACGTGGGGCACGCCAGCGGTACTCTCATCCATAACGGCAAAGCTCTCACGTCGGCGGTCATACTCATCGCGGCGGGCGCTCTCGTACGAAACGCGCAGGATCAACCCGGCAAGCATGAGCGACACGATAATCGACGAACCGCCGTAGCTAATAAACGGCAACGGTTTGCCCGTCATGGGAAACACGTTGAGGATGCCCAGCGCGTTAATCAAAAACTGCACCGCGAGAATGACCGCGGAGCCAGACGCCATGAGCGCGCCCCGACGATCGGTCGCCTGCTCGGCAATGCGAAACGCCGAGTAGATCAGCATCGCAAACACCAAGAAGAACAGCACGGTTCCAACAAAGCCGACTTCCTCGCCAATGATAGCCAGGATGTAGTCATTGTGCGCCTCGGGCAGATACGAGTACTTCATGGTTGAGTTGCCGATGCCACGGCCGAACAGACCGCCCGAGGCAAAGGCCATGATGGCAAGCGTGGCCTGATAGCCGTCACCATACTCGTCGGCCCAAGGGTTCAAGGCAACCTGAATACGCACCATACGGTACGGCTCTGCGACAAGCGCAAGCACGATCACGAGAATGCCGAAGATTAGCACGCCGATGATAAATCTGGGGTCGAGACCCGCAAACAACGCCATGCACATGAGGGTCAACAGGATGATCAGGACAGTACCGAAATCGGGCTGGATAAAGATCAGAAAGAGCGAAATGCCCAGGTAGATGCCCATCTTGCGAAGGAATTCGTTGATGTTGCCACCGGGCGAAAAGAAGCGATCGAGCATGATGGCCGAATACGCAATGGCAAATGGCTTTAAAAACTCGGAAGGCTGGAACTGAATGCCGGCGATGTTGAGCCAGCGCGTGGCGCCACGGCTGCCGCTGCCCACCAAGAACACCAGAAGCAGTAGCCCTATCATGCCGATGAGGAAGATCCTGAGCACATCCTCCCCAAACCAGCTGTCCGGCAAAACGCGCACGATGGCAATCAGCGCCAGAACACCGACCACGGCAAACGCGGCCTGTCGACCCAGAAAAAACGTCGCCGAGCCATTCTCGTGCAGCGCCTCGACCGAAGACGCCGAGTACACCATCAGCAGGCCAAAGCATACCAAGGTAAACAAGCAAGCCATGAATATCA
>CAUDDU010000104.1 GCA_958448375.1 uncultured Collinsella sp. | reverse complement strand
TCCAATGGATCCAGAAATGCCCGCCATTGCCCAGGCGAAAACGAGCACCACGCAGGTGCGCATGGCCGTCGCGACATCGGAGTCGGTCTGCTTGATGCCGCATTTGGCCAAGATGGATGTGATGCCGGCAAAGAATGCTGACGCAAATGCTGCGACGACCCACGACACGGGTTGAGCGCCTCCTGAAAAAAGACCACGCCAGATCTATGGCGCATGTCCAATGATACCGCGCTTGCCTATAGGTTGCGTGCCCGGTAGACCTTGGTGCTGATGGCGCAGCTGACAGCGCCAAGGACGACCGTTGCCAGCGCGGCAATTCCTGCGCACAGGAAGCCAAGAACGGAAGGATCGGGATTCGCCCCGGCAATCATCGACATGAGCTGGTTGCTGATGGGGTTGAATGAGTTTAGCGTGACCATGATAAGGCACATGTATAGGGCGTATAGACCAACGGATAGGCGTTGCGCCTTCATGTGTTCAAATCGAAAGAACAGAGGCAGTGCCAAAAACACCGCCATGAGGGAGAAAAGCATCGATATTGCCGAGGCGATTGCGGTCTCAAAGACGGTCTCTCCCGTGGAGGGGATACCCACGCTGTTTAAGATCGGGATGGCGACGATACTCAACAGCACGGCCGCGCACGTCATGATGACCGAGAAAATAGTGATGCACAGGTAGCGTGCGCTGACGATGTCTTTGCGTGAGATGGGCAGCGTTGCCCGATAGCGCTCCCATCCGTTTTGGTTGTCGAGCCCGGCCAGCGACGTCATGGCCATGATAGGCGACATGGCACTGATCGCGAAGGCGCCGGCGGCGCTCATATCGGAATCACCATTCGATGCCCTGACGGCGGTCAGCACGACGAAGATGAACAGGCCGACACCTGCGATGCTCGGGACGAGCGTGCGAACGATGGCAAGCTCGGACATAATGGCGCGTTTCATTTCAAAGCCCCTTTCAGCATGAAGCGAAGATAGTCATCAATGGTTGCCCGATCGCAGGGAATCTCGGGGAAGGCCTCGAGCACTTCGCGGTGGTTGGGCACGAGCACGTCCACGCTGTAGGCGTGGCGGGCGGCGCGGGTGCCTTCGACGCAAGCCATGAGCTCGGCGGCCTGCGCTTGGGTGCAGTGGGCGATGCCGGCTCGGTCGGTAATGTCCTCGCGCGGCAGGTCAAACACAATCGAGCCGCTATCGATGCAGATGACGCGGTCGGCGGCGCGATCGAGGTCGGACGTAATGTGGCTCGAGAGCAGCACGCTGTGCTGGCCGTCGGCGACAAAAGCAAGCAGCTCATCGAGCAGTTCCTCGCGCGCCATGGGATCGAGGCCCGCGGTGGCTTCGTCCAAAAGGAGTAGCTTGGCATTATGGCTGAGTGCACAGACAAGCTGCAGTTTCATGCCCATGCCGCGGGAGAGGTCCTTGACCTTTGTCTTGGGATCGAGGCCAAATCGGTCGATGAATCCGGCGAACGTTTTGCGGTCCCACGTGGGGTACGCCTGACCTACGAGTGCCTCGATCTGGCCCACCTTGAGCGTTGAAGGGAAGGGGCATGTGTCCAGGACGAGACCGACGCGGGAGCGCAGGCAGCGCTGTGTCTCATCGGGCGCGTCGGCGCCACAGCGCTGCCCAAACAGGCGCACCTCGCCGGCATCGAGCTTGATAAGCCCGAGCGCGGCGCGAATGGTCGTTGTCTTGCCGGCACCGTTAGCGCCCACAAAGCCAACAATCTGGCCGGGCTCCACGGCGAGCATGACATCACGCAGCGAAAAACGGTCGCTCACGCGGCGTGAGACACCTTTGAGTTCTAACAAGTTTTGCATGGTATAGCCTTTCTTGCAGATGGCTACTGCATGGTTTCGGGGGCTACCAGGTCGAGCATCTCGTGCAGTTTGTCGCGCGTGACGCCCAAGGCTTCAGCTTGGCTTGCCGCTTTCGCAAGCAGCTCTTCGATATGACAGAGCTGGTTTTCGCGCAAAAGCTCCTGGTTGCCCTCGGCGACAAAACAGCCCTTGCCCTGCACGGTGCAGATAAACCCGAGCTGCTCCAGGTCGGCGTAGGCGCGCTTGGTGGTGATGACGCTCACGCCAAGATCGCTCGCGAGTGCACGGATGCTGGGGAGTTTGGCTCCCGCAGCGAGCGTGCCCGATAAGATCTGAGCTTTGACTTGCGAGGTTATCTGCTCGTAGATGGGCTTGTCGCTCGAATTGGATAGGATGATGTCCACAGCGGCTCCTTAGCTGTTGGGCTACACGTGTATATAACCGGTAAGCACAGTATATATACACTATATACAGTTATGCAAGAGGCAAATACTGATTGGGCCGGCTACCCTGGCCCCAACTGATGAATTTGTCCTGATAGGCGCCCTAGAGCGGGATTTCGCGGCTACAATAGTACGGTTACAACGACGTAATGCACTCAATGCAAGAAAGGATCCGCATGGCAAGCCTGTCGGATGAAATCTCGTCGCGCCGCACATTCGCGATCATCAGCCACCCGGACGCCGGTAAGACCACGCTTACCGAGAAGCTGCTGCTCTATACCGGCAGCATCCAGACTGCCGGCTCGGTCAAGGGCAAGAGCTCGGCCAAGCATGCCGTTTCGGACTGGATGGACATCGAGAAGGAGCGCGGCATTTCCGTTACCTCCTCGGTGCTGCAGTTCACCTACAACGGCGCCTGCGTCAACATCCTCGATACCCCCGGCCACCAGGACTTTTCGGAAGATACCTACCGTACCCTTATGGCCGCCGACGCCGCGGTCATGGTCATCGACGGCGCTAAGGGCGTCGAGGCCCAGACCAAAAAGCTCTTTAAGGTCTGCACGCTACGCCACATTCCCATCTTCACCTTTGTGAACAAGCTCGACCACGAGGCTCGCGATCCGTTTGAGCTCATGGAAGAGATCGAGAATGTCCTGGGCATCAATACGTATCCCATGAACTGGCCGATCGGTAGCGGCCGCAACTTCCGCGGCGTGTTCGATCGTCAGACCCGTCGCGTCATTGCCTTTGAGGGCGACGGCCACGCCAACGCCACCAAGAAGGTCGCCGAGGTCGAGGCCGAGCTGGGCGATCCTTCCATGGATGAGCTCATCGGCGAGGAGAACCATAAGAACCTGATGGACGATATCGAGCTGCTCGATGGTGCCGGCGACGAGCTCGATTTGGATGCCGTGGCCTGCGGCAAGCTGAGCCCGGCGTTCTTTGGCTCGGCGCTCACCAACTTTGGCGTGGAGCCCTTCCTCAAGGAGTTCCTGCGTCTGGCCCCGACGCCGCGCGCCTATACCGATACGCTCACCAGCGAGCCGGTCGATCCCTGCCGCGACGACTTTAGCGGCTTTGTGTTTAAGATCCAGGCCAATATGGACAAGAACCACCGAGACCGCATCGCCTTTGTGCGCATTTGCTCGGGCAAGTTCGAGCGTGGCATGGATGCCTTTCACATGCAGGGCAACCGTAAACTCAAGCTGGCCACGGGCACGTCGATGATGGCCGATGACCGCGCCATCGTGGACGAGGCGTACGCGGGCGATATCGTGGGCCTGTTCGACCCGGGTATCTTTAGCATCGGTGACACCGTGTGCTCTGGCAAGCGCCACGTGCAGTATCCGCAGATCCCGACGTTTGCCCCCGAGATGTTCGCTCGCATTACGCAGGTCGACACGCTCAAGCGCAAGCAGTTCGTCAAGGGTATGGAGGAGCTTGCCCAAGAGGGTGCCATCCAGATCTTCCGCGAGTTGGGTGCTGGCATGGAGAGCGTCATCGTGGGCGTGGTTGGCGTGCTGCAGTTTGAGGTACTCGAGCGCCGTCTCAAGGCCGAGTACCGTGTTGAGGTTCGTCGCCAGCCACTGCCCTATACGGACATCCGCTGGATCCAGAACGACCCCGACACTATCGATATCCCGGGCCTTTCGCTCACGCGCGACACCCTGCGCGTCGAGGATATGCGCGGCGGCAAGCTGCTGCTGTTCACGAGCCCGTGGAACGTGGATTGGGCAACCGACCACAACCCCGACCTTATCCTGTCGGAGTTTGGCAACGTAGCCTTTTAACGCATCGGCGCGGTGGTTCTGCGGGGCTGCCGCGCCGTTTGCTTGCCTGATGCCGTGTGAGCGGCTATCATACCCACCGTCGTCTCAAGACCGGGGCGTCCGAGCAGTTCGGGTCCGATATCCTGCTCGTTAAACCTAAAACCAAAGGAGTACATAATGATCAAGAAGGTCATGGAGGACTACAAGGTCCTGTTGCGGAGCATTCCCGCGGCAACGGTTTCGCTGTTTTTCGTGAGCGTCATCATGATGAACCTGCTGGCCAACAAAGAACTCATCAGCCTACCGTATCTGGCGCTCGACTGTGGCTTTGTGGTGAGCTGGGTTTCGTTTTTGTGCCAGGACATGATTTGCAAGCGCTTTGGCGCCAAGGCATCCATCAAAATCTCTATCCTCGCGCTGCTGGTCAACCTGGCCGTGAGCCTGTGCTTTTGGGCATGCTCGCTCACGCCCGGCATGTGGGGCGCTTACTACGACACGGGTATGATCGAGGTCAATACTGCCCTTAACGCCACCATCGGTGGCACCTGGTACGTGGTGCTTGGCTCGTCGCTTGCCATGCTCGTTTCTGCCGTGGTTAACTCCACGCTCAACCAGTCGCTTGGCCGTATGCTCAAAAAGAATAACTTTGCGAGCTTTGCCTTCCGCTCCTATGTGTCTACGGGTGTTGGCCAGTTTATCGACAACCTGGTCTTTGCCATTGTAGTGAGCCACACGTTCTTT
>CAUDDU010000103.1 GCA_958448375.1 uncultured Collinsella sp. | reverse complement strand
CTCGAGCTCCTCGGCATCGCAGCGGTCAGCTTTGGTAAGCACCACCACCGGCTCGGCATCGCAGTCAAGCGCCAACACCAGCGAGCGCGCCACGCGGTCGAGCAGCACCTCACCGGCACCGAGCGCCTGCACGATTAGCACGCTATCCACGTTGGAGCAGAGCACCTGGCGCTCTCCACGGGCACGGCCGCGCCAACGCTCAAAGCTCGTACGGCGCGGCAGCACGCACTCAATCACGCCCATATCGTGCCCGGGAGCGCGGCGCACCGCCACACGGTCGCCCACGGCAGGCAGCAGGACCTCGTCCTCGCCGCGCGACTTGGCAAACCCCACGGCATGCTCGGCGCGGAAGGTATCGTCGGCAGTCGCCACCAGCGGAAACCCGCGATCCAGGCGAATAACGGCACCCAGCCGCATCTGCTCGGGCTCCTCGGCATGTGCGCAGAAATCATCAAAGGCAGTCTGCTGGGCTTCATCGACCGGCAGATCATCAAACGCCGGGACATCCTGCAGCGCATCGAGCCCCGGTACGCTCGCCAACAACTCCTCGGCAGACGCGGGGGCCTCGGTCGCAAGCTTCCGACGACGATCGCGCTTAGCCCGCGCCCCCGTCGTCTTTTTCTTCGCTTTAGCCTTAGCCTTAGCCACAAACGCCTCCCAGCAGCCAAAATCACAACTGAGCAGGTATTTTACCCACAAAAAAGAGTCGGTCGAGCAACCGCTCGACCGACTCACACACTTTCCCTCAGCCCTTTTTCATCCGCGCGGGAGAAAAGCAGCAAGGACACCGCAGGGCCCGCCCGCCGGGAGGGGATTCCTAAGGGCACATCCCGCAGCCGCAAAGCGGCGAGGACGTGCCCGTGGAAACCCCGCAGGCGGTCGGGCCCGGACAGGAACGTTACTTCTTCTCGACCGCGCGCATGATCGCCTTGTAGATCTCCATCAGCGGGATGATCAGGAAGGCCAGACCCAGCGCGGCAAGAACGCCCTTGAGCTCAAGCGTCACAGGGCCGAAGAACATCTCGGCAAGCGTCGGCTGCACGGTCACGATCACCGTCAGCACCAGTGCCAGCGCGGCAGAAGCCCACAGCCACTTGTTCTGCTTCTTCATGGTGAACAGCGACGCACGACGGCTGCGCATATTGAAGCAGTGGAAAATCTCGACCATGTTGAGCGTGATGAACGCCATCATCACGCCTTCCTCGTCGGCATTGCCGGCGATCATATCGGCGATGTGGATGTAGCCCATGTCAAAGTACACGCCCACAAAGAAGCTCGCCAGCACCAGCACGGTGATGATCAGACCCTGGACCACGCAGTCCAGGCCCATATGACCGGCAAAGACACCGTCCTTGGCGTTGCGCGGCTTGCGCTTCATGATGTCACCCTCGGCATCCTCCATGCCCAGCGCGAGCGCGGGGAAGCAGTCGGTGACCAGGTTCACCCACAGCAGCTGCACCGGCTGGAAGATGGTAAAGCCGATGAGCGTGGCGATAAACACCGAGAACACCTCGGCAAGGTTGGCCGAAAGCAGGAACTGGATGACCTTGCGGATGTTGTCGTAGATGCGACGGCCCTCTTCGCAGGCACCGATGATGGTGGCGAAGTTGTCGTCGGCAAGCACCATGTCGGCAACGTTCTTGGTGACGTCGGTGCCGGTGATGCCCATACCGACGCCGATGTCGGCGCGCTTGATGGACGGGGCGTCGTTGACGCCGTCGCCGGTCATGGCGACGATCTGGTCGCGCGACTTCCAGGCCTCGACGATGCGCGTCTTGTGCTCGGGCTGGACGCGGGCGTACACGCCGTAGTCCTCGATGTGCGCGTCGAGCTCCTCGTCGCTCATGCGGTCGAGGTCGGCACCGGTAATGGCCTGGCTGCGATCGGCGACGATGCCAAGCTGCTTGGCGATGGCCACGGCGGTGTCGATGTGATCGCCCGTGATCATGACGGTGCGGATGCCAGCGTCGTGCGCCTCGCGGATAGCGTCGGCCACCTCGGGACGGACCGGGTCGATCATGCCGGACAGGCCGCAGAATACCAGGTCGTGCTCGAGCGCGGCGGGGCTGCAGTCGGCCGGGACCTCGGTGTAGGTGCAGCTTGCCAGCGCCAGTACGCGCAGGGCCTCGTCGGCCATGGCCTTGTTGGCGGCCACGAGCTCGGCGCGACGCTCCTCGGTCAGGGGGACGACCTTATCGCCGTCGTAGATATGGGTGCACAGGCCGATCACCACGTCGGGCGCGCCCTTGGTGTACTGCTCGTACTCGCCGTCCAGGGTCTCGACGACCACAGACATCATCTTACGGCCCGAGTCGAACGGGGCCTCGCCCACGCGCGGGTGCTCGGCAGTCAGGCCAGTAAGACCAGCCTTGCCGGCATCATTGACGAGTGCACACTCGGTCGGCTCGCCCACGGCCTCGCCCAGTTCCTCGTCCCACTGGGCATCGGAGCACAGTGCCATACCGGCCAGGAACTTCTCCTTGGGCGCAGCGAGCTCGTGCTTGACGACGGTCATCTTGTTCTGGGTGAGGGTACCGGTCTTGTCGGAGCAGATGGTCTGCGTGCAGCCAAGGGTCTCGACGGCAGAGAGCTTGCGGATGATTGCCTGACGCTTGGCCATCTTGGTCACGCCAAGCGACAGCACGATGGTCACGACGGCGACCAGGCCCTCGGGGATGGCGGCGACGGCAAGCGAGACGGCGACCATAAAGGTGTCGAGCAGGGCAGTCGGGTCGGTGAGGACGTTGCCCACGCCGTGACGGATGATGTCGACGCCAAAGATGACGACGCAGATGACGATAACCATAATGGTAAGGATGCGGCTGAGCTCGGCGAGCTTCACCTGCAACGGCGTGAGCTCTTCCTTGGCCTCGGCCAGGGCGCCAGCAATCTTGCCCATCTCGGTGTTCATGCCGGTGCCGACCACGACGGCGCGACCACGGCCGTACACAACGGTGGAACCCATATAGCACATGTTCTTGCGGTCGCCGAGCGGCACGTCATCGGTGCCCGCGGCGAGCTCGATCACGTTGGCATGCTTCTCGACGGGCACGGACTCGCCGGTAAGGGCGGCCTCCTCGATCTTCATTGTGGCGCTCTCGAGCACGCGGCAGTCGGCCGGGACGGAGTCGCCCGCCTCGAGCATGATCACGTCACCGGGCACGAGCTCGGCGCTCGGCAGGTGCACGAGCTTGCCGTCGCGCAGCACCTTGGACTGCGCCGCGCTCATCTCCTGCAGGGCCTCGAGAGCCTCCTCGCTTTTAGCCTCCTGGACCACGCCCAGCACCGAGTTGACGATAACGACGAACATGATGATGGCGACATCGGCAAAGTCCGCCTCGCCCTTGACCATGCCCGTGAGCGCGCTGATGACGGCGGCAACGATCAGCATGATGACCATGGGGTCGGCCATCTGCTCAAAGAAACGCTTCCACAGCGGCGTCTTCTCGGCTTCCTCGAGCTTGTTAGGGCCTGTCTTGGCGAGGCGCGACGACGCCTCACCAGTGCTCAGGCCGAGGTTCTCATCGACGCCTTGGTCGCTGAGCACCTCCGCCGCGGCGGACAGGTATTCCTTTTGCATATAGAGTCCCCTCCTGGGATTCGGGCCACTCAGCAGATTGATGCCCGATCATAATTCCCAGGAGAAGGGCAAGGGCTCATCAAGGCTGCCGTGCTGAGCGGCAGTTGATAGTGGGGCTATGGTACCCCAAAGCGACGCGTCTAGCCAAAACAATCCATCTGGAAACACGGCACAGGCGCAACGGTGCAGACCGTGTGATGCTCAACATTGATAAAACGTTTTTTCTTCGGCGCAACATCAAACTGAAATATCGCCCAGATAGCAGCGGTTAGAACAGTTGGTAAAGTTTTTGCATATACCGTTTTTCCGCAAAAAATGAACTTCTAATTCGGCATACGGTCGATTTTTTGGGGTATTCGGTCGCCATTTCGTTATAATCATCTCAGTTTTATTTCTTATGGTTTATCTATCAGCGCAAGACGATGTCAGATGGAGGTCTGAATGTACAAGCGCACCAAGATTGTATGCACCATGGGTCCCGCCTGCGATAGCGACGAGACCATCCGCGAGATGATCAAGGCGGGCATGAACGTCGCCCGTTTTAACTTCTCGCACGGATCCTACGACGAGCACCACGGTCGCATCGAGCGCGTCCGTCGTATTTCCAAGGAGCTCGGTCTGCCCGTCGGCATCCTGCTCGACACCAAGGGCCCCGAGGTCCGCACCGGCCTTCTGGTCGACGGCAAGAAGGTTGCCGTCAAAACCGGCGATAAGATCGTCGTCACCGCTCAGCCCACGTCCGAGGATTTCCACGGCACCGCTGAGCACATCTCCCTCGACTACCTGGCTCTGCCCTCCGAGGTCGAGAAGGGCTCCCTCATCCTGATCGATGACGGCCTGGTTGCCCTCGAGGTCGAGTCCGTCGACGGCCAGGACATGACCTGCGTCGTCAAGAACGACGGCCTGATCGGCGAGCGCAAGGGCGTCAACATGCCCAACGTCAACATCTCGCTGCCCGCCATCACCGAGCGCGATCGTCAGGACATCCTCTTTGGCTTGACCGAGAACATCGACTACATCGCCGCTTCCTTCATCCGTGACGGCGAGTCCGTCCGCGGCATCCGCAAGCTTTGCCGCGAGAACGGTGGCGAGCACGTCACGATCTTCCCGAAGATCGAGTGCGCCCTGGGCGTCGAGAACTTCGACGAGATCCTCGAGGCTTCCGACGGCATCATGGTTGCCCGTGGCGACCTGG
>CAUDDU010000102.1 GCA_958448375.1 uncultured Collinsella sp. | reverse complement strand
GGCGGTAAAGGTGCTCCAGATCTGGTTGGCCTGGGCGGTATCGAAGCCCATGCCGCGCAGAACGGTAAAGCCCGCGTAATAGATAAGCAGGCCCTGGACCATCATGGGCGTGCCGCGCACAATGGTGGAGTAGACGGTCGCGAAGCCGCGGCCGATACTCTTAAAGAAACGCACCAAGTCGTTGTCCACGCGGTCGAACGTCTGAATGCGCAAAAACACAAAGAGCAGTGCCAGGAAGAAGGCGATGACGGTGCCGAAGGTGGCAAGCGCGATGGTGATTTCGATGCCGCGGATGAAGAAGTCGCCGCTCTTGTAGGTCATGTAGACCAGGCTCGACAAAAAGTCGCTGGGGTTGGAATCCGAGACAATGCTCACCTGCACCAGGTCGATAAACGACACGAAAAAGATCGCTGCGATGGCGACCACAACATAGCTACCCAGGCGCGCGCCGCGGCGGAAACGCTCGGAGGCGAACGGCGACTTTTCGCGATAGTCGTTCCAGTGCATGAGCTTGGTGACGAGTGCCGCCGCCGACACGACGACCCAGGCCCACAGGATCGCCCAAAGGCAGTCCTGGAAGATGCCAGTGGGCGCCAAAAAGCTCAGCGGCGTGGGGTTGCGCTGGCTAAACGCCAGGCCAAGCGCCGCGATGACGCTCGTGCCCAGGTATACGTAACGGTGATCGGCCTTGATAAAGGAGGCCAGGCGATTGACGGTTTTCATGCTGCCTCCCTATGCCGGCTGACGGTCGAGGCACGCGTCCCACATTTGGTCGCGCTCCTCTTGGCTAATGCCCTTGAGTGTCTTGTCGATGAGCTTAAGCAGTTTGTCCGAGCCCTTGCGGCAGCCGACGTTTGCCGCGACCTCCTGCTTAAAGCCCTCGCCTTCGGCAAAATGAATGGGAACGATGCCCGGGTTTTGAGCCATATAGCCCTTCTCGTTCTCGGTGTTGTAGGTCACGGCGTCGCAGGTGCCCTGCAGCAGGTTCGAGAACACCGTGGGGACGGAGTCGACCGGGTTTTTGTGCACAACGCCCGGGATCTCGTCGATGACGGTGTCGAGCATGGTGTCCTTTTGGCCGAGCACCGTGGCACCGCTAAAGTCGCTAAGCTTGGTGGCGTTTTGGTAGGGCGAGCCCTCTTTTACGAATAGGCCAAAGTAGCCAATGAAGTACGGGTCGGAGAAGCCGACCGACTCTTCGCGCTCGGGCGTGGCGCTCATGCCGGCGATGATGAGGTCGATTTGGCCGTTGTTGAGCGAATCGATAAGGCCCGAAAAGCTCTGCTTGACGGCAACGGGCTCGCCACCGAGGGCCTTGCAGACGATCTTGGCGATCTGCACGTCGTAGCCATCGGCATAGGCGCCCTGCACGTTGTCGATGGGGATGGTGTACTCGCTGGCTTCGGAAACCTGCCAGTTGTACGGGGCGTAGGCCGCCTCCATGCCAATGCGGATCTTATCCTTGCCGATAACGGAATCGGACAGGTCGTCGCGACCGCCACCCGTCGTGGGCTGAACTACTTCCAGCGTGGAGGGGCGCTGGCAACCGGCAAGTGCGCCGGCGACGACAGTAGCGCTCGCAGCGAGAGCGCTACCCAAAAAGATGCGACGGCTGCATATCGGCTGCGGATGCGCGTCGCGTTGATGGGGAGAATGCATAATCTGCCTTCCCTGTTGAATCGTATGCTGACGACTTAACAGGATACCGCTCAGCGCTACCTCCAGCAAATGCATATATAAATGCATATATGCAAGTTTACGAACTGAAAACGATTGATAGTCGTTGGAGACGTTCTTAAACGACTAGTCAAACAAGAACGTCCCCAACGACTAGTCCCAGGTATGCAGCCTGTTAAAGCAGAGTAACGCTAAAGCTGCGAACATCCGTCTCGCCGGGAGCCAAGGTGATGGTGTTGACCTTGTGCTCAAAGACGTCGTCCTCGGTGTCCATGGTGGTGTGACCGGTCCAGGGCTCGAGCGCCACAAACGGGGCGTCGTTGGCGGCAGACCACACGCCAATGTACTTAAAGCCCTCAAAGTCGATCTTGACGCCGTGGCCCGACTTGCGGCCGCGCAGCGTGAGCGTGGAGCCCGGGGTATCGGTGAACATGATGGCGTCGTTATCGAAGCTGCGGTGCGTGATGGGCAGCACGTCCGAGTTATCGGGAGCCTTGTAACTGCCCTCGAACGTCATAAGACCGTCGGGCGTGATGATGGGAGCCTCATTAGTCCAAGCCTCGGTAAACGCCAGCTCGTAATCCTCGAATGCCTCGTCCTCGGCACCGGGAGCCGGTACGTTAAACGCGGGGTGGCCGCCCACCGAGAACGGCAGGTCCACGTCGCCGGTATTGGTGACGGCAAAGGTCTGGGTAAGTGTGGCGTCACCAGTCAGGGCATAGGTCATGTTGAGCTTAAAGTGGAACGGGAACGCCTTGAGCGACTCGGGCGTGTCGGTGATCTCGTACGTTACCGAGGAGCCGTCCTCCGAAACCTCGACCAGCTTGTGTTCGACGATGCGCGCGAGTCCGTGGCGCGGCATCTCGCAGGTGCCGGCCGCAGACGTCGCCGTGTTGTTGCGCAGCGAGCCCACAATGGGGAACAGGATGGGCGCATGCTTGCCCCAAAAGGCGGGGTCGCCCTGCCACAGATACTCGTTGCCGTTGAGGGCAAGGCTCGTGAGCTGGGCACCCATGGAATCGATGGCCGCGGTGAGGCCGCCGCGCTTGATGGTAGTGACAGTAGACATGCTACTTCCTCCAAAAGTAAACAATAGTGTCGAGGGCTATTGTCCCACTCTTGGCGGCGGGACGGGACGGCAGGCGATTATTGAGTAGCCATAGCGGAATGAGCGGCGAGTGCCTACTGGGTATCCACGTAAAGGTCGAACCTGCCCTGCGGTGTGGTGTCGACCGTGTCGGGCGCCTGTGAGTTAAAGCTCACGGGGACCATGCGCTTTGAGGCACGGAAGCGCGTGCCGTCGGTGGCGACGGGCGGTTCATCGACGGTGAGCTCGTAGTCGCCGGGCTTAAGTTCGATGCCGTCACCAGCGGAATTGACGTATTGATACTCGTCAATCGTCTGCCCTTTGAGCGTACGCCCCACGATGTGGATGAGCATTTGGCTGTCGCCACGCGCGGTGTCCCACGTCGCGCCGTCCTTGACCTCGACCGACACATGTACCGAGCGCGTGCGGCCGAGCGATTGCTCGATAGACATCTCGACCTTGGCGGCGTCTTTTCGCTGTTGTTCAACATGGCTCCAGACGTTTCCAATTACCGAGCATGCGATAACGCCGGCCATGAAGGCGATAAGGATGGGGCCGAGCGGAGAACGGCGGCCCGCGTCTTCCTCACGAGCCAGGTCGGGGCGATGTGTGGGCGCAGGCGCCTGGGCGCCTTGCGCGGGCACGTCGAGAATGCTGAAGGATGCCGTGCTGTCGGGGTCGATGGTGTGACGCGGCTGCGGGATCTTTGCCGGCGAGATGGACATGTCGGCTGGCTCGCCGAGCGTGGCCGTAGCGTCGGCCTTGGCCTCGTCTGCCTCGGCCTGGGCCCAAGCTTGTTCGAAGGTCAGGGGCTCGACGGGGTCGAGGGCGGCGTCCGAATCGGCGGCGACGTCGTTGCCGGTCTCGTCCTCGTCGCTCGACACGTCACGCGGCATGGGCTCGTCCCACTCCTCGTCCGGAGCCTCACCCTCGCTATACCACCATTCAAAGTTATCGATATCCATACGGGGCGCCCCTTAGGCCTCGCAAATAAACACTCGCTAGTCTTATACCCCCAGACGGCACGGCAGCTCGCCGGCACAGATAGGAAAACCATCACAACATTCGACGTTTTTCCTCGATTTCGAGATTTTCATCGAATGTTGTGACGGTTTAGGCGGCAGCCACGCCGCGAATGTGACAAAGAGACTGTCCCTTTGTCACATTCTGTTAGAGTTGCAGGGATTGAATCCCGCTTATTCATGCGACATTGGAGTGACAACCTTGACCGCCGCAACCACGCCAAAAAGTAAGTCAACTGCCGCCGCGCTCTCCCCCGCACGCACCAAGCTCTGCCTGGCGCTGCTCGTGTTGTTAGGCTTTTCGCTCGGCTGCTCGGAGTTCGTGGTCATCGGCATCGAGAGCGACCTGGCGACGGAGCTCGGCATCTCGCTTGCCACCGCGGGCCAGCTCATCAGCGTGTTCGCACTGATCTACGCTATCGCGACGCCGGTGCTCGCGCTCAGCACGGGGCGCTTCCGTCGTTACCAACTGCTCGTGTACTATAGCATCGTCTTTGTGCTCGGCAACCTGGTCATGGCGTTGGCGCCCAACTTCCAGGTGCTGTTCATCTCGCGCATCATCCTGGGCTCCGTCTCGGGCGCACTGCTCGCCGTGGGCGTGACGTACATCCCCGAGCTTCTGTCTCCGCAGCAAACTTCGCTTGCCATCTCGGTGGTATATGGTGCGTTTTCCGTGGCAATGGTCTTTGTCACTTCGATCGGCAAGTTTGTGGCCGACACGCTCGATTGGCACGTGGCCATGTACGGCACGCTGGCCTTTGCCGTTCTGATCTGCGGAGCGCTCGTGGCGTTTATGCCGCGCGCTGGGCAAACCGACGAGCCCGCCACTTTTCGCGAGCAGGCGGGTCTGCTACGCGAGCCGAGCATCATCACCGGCATGCTCATCTTTTTGTTTGGCGTGGGGTCGGTCTACGTTTTCTACGGCTACGTGACGCCTTATCTTGAGCAGGTGCTGGGCATGGGCACGGTCGAAGCCAGTACCACGCTCATGGCCTACGGCGTGTTCTGCCTGATCTCGAACATCCTGGGCGGATG
>CAUDDU010000101.1 GCA_958448375.1 uncultured Collinsella sp. | reverse complement strand
GGGCTTCCTTGATGTCCTCGACGATCTCCTTGGTGTAATCGCCCTCACGCCAAGCGAGCTCCTCGACGAGCTTCTGGCGGCCCTCAGCGGTCAGTACGATCTGGCTTGCGTCCATACGGATATCTCCCCAACTCTGATCAAACAATCAACTGTCAACAAAACGAAAAAGACCGGCTAGCCTGCGGGCAAGCCGGTCAGGTGCTCACCCCAAAGGGATGGGACTACTCTGCGTCCGCGTCGCTGTCCTCTGCCTGCTTCTTCTTGGCAGCAGCGAGCTTGGCCTCGAGTTCAGCGATCTCCTTGTCCTCCTCGGACTGCTCGACCACGACCTCCTCGGCCTGCTTGGTCTCGGCCTTATCGTCGCCCTCCATACCCTCACGGATATTCTTGACGGTAGAGCCGAGGGACTTGCCGAGCTTCGGCAGGTTCTTGGGCCCGAAGATAATCAGGACAACGACGAGAATAATGATGAGCTCAGGAGCCCTCAGTCCAAACATGTAGACCTCCACAATACAGCGAGACAAGCTCGAATGAGTATACCGCGGGTATCGCGGTATCACAACACTAGCTAAAAAAAGGGACCGCAAGAAGCGGTCCCTCCTCATGCTCTGGTCGGGTTGACTGGATTTGAACCAGCGACCCCTGCGTCCCGAACGCAGTGCTCTACCAAACTGAGCCACAACCCGTTAGCTCGACTATAGTAACAAAGATTTTCGCCGCGTGCTAGAGAAATTTTTATTTCTTTGGCGCGTCAATTTGAACCGTGTTGGGAATAAGCTCAGTCGCGCAGGCCCACCAGCCACTTTGCTGGGCAGCATCGGCAAGCCTTTCGGCCGTGGCAGCGGTGTCGCAAATGGCAAACGAGCAGGCACCCGATCCGCACACATCTACAGCAACGGTTCCGTCCTGTTTACGCAGCCAGTCGAGGACCGTTTGAATCTGCGACTCCATCTGTGCGGAAATGACACCAAGGTTGTTATGGATGAGTGCATATGCCGTCTCGGCATCACCAGCACGCAAGGCAGAAGCTATCGCGCCGGGCTTGTCCGCAGGCACCGGGGCCTCGTCAAAACGTCGATAGGCTTCAATTGTCGAAACGCTTGCCTCGCGCGGCTTGACCAGCACGACGGGCGTCGCGGGCAGCGCGGGGTACTCAGTTGCCAGCACGTCTCCCCCACCTACGTAGAACGCAGGACTCGCGTGCAAAAAGAACGGGACGTCAGCACCAATGCCCCGCGCAATATCGTCGAGCGCTGGGTCGGTGCGATCAATGCCCCAGAGCTCCGCCAAGGCGACAATGACCGCGGCCGCATCCGTCGAGGGGCCGCCCAAGCCGGCGCACAATGGAATGCGCTTCTCAATCGTCACGCAGATGTTTGCCTCGCGACCATAATGCTCGGCCATAGCAACCGCAGCCCGATACGCCGTATTCTTTTGCATGGGAAAATCTGATGCTGGAACCGTCTGGACGGTCAGCGCCTGCGCCGGCGTGACCGTCACGGTATCGGAAAGACCGACGGCTGCCATCAGGGAATCGACCCTGTGGTAGCCGCGGTCATCGCGCTCGGTATGAACCCCCAGGTAGAGGTTAATCTTTGCCGGCGCGGAAAGAGTCAGGGACCGATCGGTCACCGTTAATGCTCCTCGAGCTGATTGCCGAGCGGGGTAAAGATATGCTCGCCGCTCTCGGGGTCGAACAGCTCGACCTGGCCGGTGAGGACATCGATGTACTGGTAGGACTGACGCGACTTGCGGCCGCGACGCTCGTCAACCTCGACAATGAAGACGGCGGGGTGGACGCTCTTGATGGTGCCCATGCGCTCGACGACGCGGGTACGGCCCATGTTGGCCTTCACCTTGACGCGATCGCCCACCATATCGGTCAGCTTCTCGTGGATGTCGTCGACGTGATTGACTTCCATCTCTTCCATGAACAGGGCCTCCAGAAGGTGCAATTCAAAAAGGGGATAATACCCCTAAGATAGACAAAACTCTAATACTATAGCACCCTGCTGCCGCCATACGCAAGTAGCTAAAAAAGCCCCATTACAGTTTGAGCCGTCCGAAAGGGCGGCTCTTTTCCGTTGCACGGTTATACGATTGAGCCGTACCGGTGGTCGCTGGCCGACCGCCCCGGACGGCCGTCAGCCCCTGCCCCGTAGAGGGCCCGGGACGTGTTGCCGCCGGGGCGGGAGGGGCCGCGGGGAACGACTGATAGAGATGTGCCGGGCCCGGACCGGGCCACGGCGGGGTAATGTGGGTGTCGCTTCCGCGGCTAACGGCCGGCTCAAGGGAGAGGATACACCATGCCTGCAGCAGAGACGCCCGTGGCCTACCTGGGGATCGACGTCGGGAAGAGCTCGCACAGCGCGTGCGCGCTCGATGCGGGAGGGGGCGTCGCCTTCAGGGCCGAGCTGGCAAACAGGCCCGACGACATCGACCGGCTGCTCGAGCGGGCCGGCTCCGGCGCGCTGGTCGTCGTCGACCAGAAGCGAAACATCGGCGCACTGGTCCTCGCGCGCGCCCATGCGCACGGGAACCCCTGCGCCTACCTGCCCGGATATGCCGAGAAGCAGGCCCGCGGGATGTTCCCCGGCATCGCGAAGACCGACGCCATCGACGCCGAGGTGATCGCGCGCACCGCGCTCGGCGTGCCCCGCGCCCTCAGGCCGGCGCCCGAGGAGCCCGAGGGGACCGCCTCGCTGCGGATCCTGTCGTCGCAGCGCGAGTTTGCGTCGTCCGCCAGGACCCGCGCGAAGAACAGGCTGCGCGCGACCCTGCTCGAGGCCGACCCCGCGCTCGAGGGCGCGGTCGACCCGTCGAGCCGCTGGCAGGTGTCGATGCTGGCCGAGTTCGGCGGGGCCGCCGGGTGCTCGGCCGCCGGCTGGCGCAGGTTCTCGAACGCCGCCAGGCGCGCGGGCGCCCCCGCGGCGGGGGCCAGGAGGCTCTGGGAGGCGCTGCTGGCCTCGTCGCGCTCGGGAAGGCGGCTCCCGGCCGGCGAGGACGTCGCGGTCCGGATACTCGCCCGGGAGATAGCCTCCCTCGACGCCGACATCGAGGAACTCGACTCGCTCGTGGCCGACTCGCTGGCGGGCGACGAGGTCTACGAGTGCCTCCTCACGGTGCCCGGGATCGGCCCCAAGACCGCCGCGGCGCTGGTGACGTCGATCGACATATCCGCGTTCAGGGGGCACGACGAGCTCGCGAGCTATTGCGGCGTGGCGCCGTCAGACAGGCGCTCCGGGAGCAGCATCAGGTCGACGTCGCCTCAGCACGGCGGGAACAGGCGACTCAAGAACCTGCTCATATTCAGCTGCAACTCCCTCATCGGCACGGACAACAGGTTCGGGAGGTACTACGGGGAGTGCAGGGCGAGGGGGATGAGGCACAGCAAGGCGCTGAAGGCGGTCGCGAGGAAGAGGCTCAAGGTCATCTACGCGATCATGCGCGACGCCGTCCCGTACGCGGCCTAGCGGGCGGCGGGATCAACCGAAGAGGAAACCAAGCGGGGGCGCCAGATGCCCGGATGCGTCATGCCGAAATGGCGCGAAGCACGCGGTTGACAAAACTATAGAGACACGTCCCAAATACGTACCAGACGACAACCTCGCATGACCAGTTGTTACGCGGTTTGGTAAAACCGCGTAACCTAAAGGTTGTCGGTGTCCAAGACGATGGTGAATGGGCCGTCGTTGACCAAGTCGACTTTCATATCGGCGCCAAAAATGCCGTGCGCCACGTGTTCGACATCTTGGCGAACGAGCGTCAGGAAGTACTCGTAGAGCTCGTTGGCAACATCGGGCGCGCCGGCATCCGTAAACGATGGGCGGCGACCGTGGCGGCAGTCAGCGAACAGCGTGAACTGCGACACCACGAGCACCTCACCGTCGACATCGGCAAGCGCCAAGTTGGTCTTGCCGTTCTCGTCCTCGTTGATGCGCAGCCCGCGGAGCTTGCCCCACAGCTTATCGGCCTCGGCACGCGTATCGCCATGGCCCACACCCAGCAGCACCAGGTAGCCGCGTCCAATGCGGCCCACGCACTCGCCGTCGACCGTCACGCCGGCGTTGAGTACGCGCTGCACCACCGCACGCACGGCCTACTCCTCGCCCGTCAGTTTGGCGGATAGGTGCTCGAGCGCATGGAATCGATGGCTGATGGCGTTCTTCTCGTCCGCCGTCAGCTCGGCCATGGTCTTGCCCGGCGTGTCGACCGGCAGGAACAGCGGGTCGTAGCCAAAGCCGTGATCGCCGCGGCCCTCGTGCGCGATAACGCCCTCGCAGGCACCCTCGCCATAGGTGACCAAACCGTCCGTGTCGATGAGCGCGACGACGCTCATAAAGCGCGCAGTGCGGTCCTCGTCGGCCACGCCCTCCAGATTCACGAGAAGCTTGGCGTTGTTGGCGGCATCGTCGCCGTGCACGCCCGCATAGCGCGCGCTATACACACCGGGCTCACCGTCCAGCGCGTCGACGACCAAGCCCGAATCGTCGGCAATGGCCATAAGGCCCGTCTCCTCAACCGCGGCTTGGGCCTTGATGATGGCGTTCTCCAAAAACGTCGTGCCGTTTTCCTCGGGATCCTCAAAATCACCCAGCTGGCCGAGCGCCACAAAGCGCACCTCGGGCATGACCTTGCCCAAAATGGCCTCGATCTCGGTGAGCTTATGGGCGTTGCCCGTTGCCACGACGATGGTCGCCGCCGGGTCGAGGGTGTCGATGTCAATCTTCTCAAGTGCCATGACTGGCCTCCTTGTCTCTATAGCAAGCCGCGTGAGGGGCGTTTGGGCACTTGACCCCTCCCCTCTCACGCGATCGGACCT
>CAUDDU010000100.1 GCA_958448375.1 uncultured Collinsella sp. | reverse complement strand
CTTCAACGATTCGCTGGTCGAGATCATGAAGCAGAACGGTCGTGGCACCAAGGGCCACATCGGCTTTGCCGTTAACGACATCGATGCAGCTGAGAAGTGGTTTGCCGAGCGCGGGCTCGAGGTCAACGAAGAGTCGCGCGCGCTGCTGCCCGACGGTGGTACCAAGCTCGTGTACTTTAAGCGCGAGTTCGCCGGTTTCGCCGTGCACCTGTGCCGCGAGTAGCGCACAAGCTGCCATAGCTGGCAAAAAGGGATAGGGCCGCGTGGCCCTATCCCTTTATTTATGCCGAGGGGCTTCCTGCCGCGGCAGGCGAATCGTAAAGCGGCTGCCGACCCCTTCGACCGAGGTCACACCGATGACGCCGCCGTGGCTGTCGACGATCCACTTGGCGATCGCAAGCCCCAGACCCGAACCCTGTGCGCCGGCATCGCGCGCGTTGTCGGCACGGTAGAACCGCTCGAACGCGTGAGCTGCGGATTCCTGGTTCATGCCGATGCCCTCGTCCTCAACACTTATGTCGATCGTGCCCGCGCCCGCATCCGGCGTTATGCCAAATGTGACGGTCGTTCCCGCATCCGAGTACTTGGCGGCGTTTTGCACGATCACGCGCAGAGCCTGCTTCACGAGCGCCACGTCGACGGGCGCGTCGCAGCGCGGGTCGCTGGCAAGCGCAGCGTCAGAAGCCAGCCGATACGTGTGCTCGGTATCGATCATCTGCGATTCTTCGCATACCTCGCTGACCAGTGCAGCCAAGTTGGTATGCGCGCGCCGCAGGACCGTGCGCCCGGCATCGCCGCGCGCCAAAAACAGCAGCTGCTCCACAAGCTCTTGCATGTGCTCGCTTTCGGCTTTAAGGGACGCGATGGACTCCGCCAGCACGTCCGGGTCGTCCTTACCCCAGCGGTCGAGCATGTTCACGTAGCCCTGAATCACCGCGATGGGCGTGCGCAGCTCGTGGCTCGCGTCGTTGACAAAGCGCATCTGCTGCAGCTTGGCCTCTTGCATCTGGCGCAGCAGGCGGTTGAGTGCGACCTCGATGCTTGCCAGGTCGGCGTCGCCGGTGGTGACGCTCGGCGAGTCGACGCTTGCGCGCTCGATGGCCTGCTCCAGTGTTTCCATTTTGCCGCCGGCGAGTTGCATGCGGCCGAGTTCGTCCACGCGCAGGGCCAGATCGTTGAGCGGCGCCATGGTGCGGCGCACGCGGCGGGCGCCGCCGAGCATATCGAGCATGCTGATGACCTGCCAACCTACAACAACGATATAGAGGGGCCAAAGTGCGATGAGGTCCTGCGCGAGGGGGAAGGTCTTGGTGGTACGCGCAAGCTCGACGGTATAGGTGAGCGTTGTCAGGTCCCAGCCGCGCGCGGGCTTCAGCGACATGCCGCGAACGGTGGCGCCGGGGATCCATCCTGCGGTAAACGCGCTGTCGGGCAGTGTCTGGTTGTATCCATAGACGAGGATCGCCGCCGCAATCACCATCAGCAGCAGATCGAGCCAGACGTAGCTTATCAGGCGGCGCCACATATAGCTCCAGTTGATGGCACGGGCGATGGAGGTGACGCGTTTGGCCTCGGCGTTACGCACGGCAGACATAGCCCACCCCGCGCACGGTCTGGATGATGCGGGCGCTGCCGGCGTCTTCGATCTTGGCGCGCAGGTGCGCGATGTGCACGTCGACGTTGTTGGTGTCGCCTACGTATTCGTAGCCCAGCGCCTCGTGCGCGATGCGCTCGCGCGTGAGCACGCTGCCGGCGTGCGCCATAAGCAGGGCGAGGACATCGAACTCGCGGGCCGTGAGCGCGATGGGTGAGCCGCCGACCGTGACTTCGCGGCGATCGGGATCGAGCACGACCGAACCCGCGGCGAGCGTGGCGGGGGAGAGCGAGGCGGAAACCTGGGTCGAGTCACTGACCGGGGGCATCGCAGTGGCGCCGACACCCGTGCCGCCTGCCGCGCCCGTCCCGATGCCGCCAACGCCCGAAGCCGCCCGCACGGCCTCCGAGCGCTTCAACGCCACGCGGATCCGTGCGAACAGCTCCTCAATCGCAAACGGCTTGGTCAGGTAATCGTCGGCGCCGGCATCGAGCCCGGCCACCTTGTCCATCACGGCATCGCGCGCGGTGACCATTATCACCGGCACATCCTTGTGCTTGCGGACGCGCCGCAGGACCTCCATGCCGTTGAGCTGCGGCAACAGCACATCGAGCAGAATAAGATCGTAGTTGCGCTCCAGCGCCAGGTCCACGGCGGTGCGGCCATCGGCGGCGTGTTCCACCTGGTAGCCCTCGTGCTCCAGCTCGAGCGTCACAAAGCGGGCGATTTTCTCCTCGTCCTCTACGATCAGGATCCGTGCCATGCGTGCCCCCGTCTGCGATTACTTGTCGTCGTTCAGATTTTGCTTGATGTCGTCCGCGGCATCGGCGGCGTGATTCATAAGGTTGTTGATACTGCCGGGCACGTCGCCGTCGCTGTCGATGCGGTAGCGCATGCCAAAGAACAGGCCAATCAGCATCAGCCAAATCGTAGCGCCCCAGGCAAACAGGGCGATGATGGGGATCAGGATGGGGATGTTGAGGATGATCGCATCGCGGCGCGTGGCGATAAACTTGGTGTCCAGGCTCAGGCGGAAGAGCTTTTTGAGGTACTCCCATACGCTGTCCATCTTCTTGGAGAAGTCGGTCTTTTCGCTCGACTTCTCGTAGGCGGCCTGCGCGGCGACCATCTCGGCTGAGGGCTCATCGACTGGCGCGGACTCGGTGGCGGCGTGCGCCGACGTGGTCTGGGTCTTGCCTTGCGACTCGAGCCAAATGATGGCGTCCAAAACGTTGCCGTCGGCGGCGTCGAGCGCGGCTTTGGCATCGGTGTAGCTCACGTTGCACTTGGTGCGGATGGTTTCAACTTTTTCGAGGTCGTCCATGACCTGTCCTTTCGTTCGATGGGCGCGACGCCGGGCGATCTGCCCGGGCGCGAGCGTTGCGTTCGGCGGCCTGCGTTGCGCGGCGCCGCCCCGCCCTTGGTCGAACTCTATAGTGCAGGTTATAGATTAAGCGATTCTTGAGCCAAGATTAACGTTGGATGAGTTTTTGGGTAGCGGTGGGAAAAGTATTAGACCTCGATAGCGGGGGATGTGGTGCCGGTGCAAAACGGCGTCAAAGGTTGGTCGAGCAGGCGGTTTCTCCATTGATGTCCGCACAGCATGTGACACTTACCCTGCCGCCCCGCTCTGCCGCGGCGGCATGCGTCTGAACAACGACCCTCTAAGGAGTTCGATACCGATGAGTGACAACGCAAAGCATCTCGCAAAGAAGTGCGTAAAGGACGCGGGGCCGTGCCTCGCGCTGTGCGTAGCCGGCGCAGCGGTCGCGCTGCTGGCTGTTCTGGGGCCGTTCGACGTGCTCCGAAGTGCCAGCTTTCTGCATGTTTGCATGGCTCTTGCCGGCGCCACGATGACCGGCGGCGTGCTCGATCTGATCTTTTGGGTGTTTGACCCGTTTGGATGGAAGAGCGAGGGGTAGGTCCCAAAGGATGGAAGGGCTGGAACGGTTGACTTAGTGATCGTGCAGAATGTGGGCTAGCGACTTACAGGGAAGTGGTGATCCGATGACGGTCTATGTGACGGGCGATATTCACGGCGGCGTCGACATGCAAAAGCTTCGCGACTGGGATCTTGGGGATGGTCTGACAAGTGACGACTATCTCATCATCGCGGGCGACTTTGGCTTTCCGTGGGATTTCTCTGCCGAGGAATGTGCCGACATCGCCTGGCTGGAGTCGCGCCCCTATACCGTGCTGTTTGTCGACGGCAACCACGAGCGTTTCGATCACTGGTCGGAGCGCCCCATGGAGCTGTGGCACGGCGGCCTGACGCAGCGTCTGTCGGACACCTCGCCCATCCGACGCCTGACGCGCGGTGAGGTTTTTGAGCTCGACGGCTCAACGATCTTTACCATGGGCGGCGCCACGAGCGTGGATAAGGAATACCGCATTCCGTATTCCAGCTGGTGGCCGCAGGAGCTGCCGGACGAGCGCAACTTTGAGGAGGCGCGGGCAAAGCTCGACAGCGTGGGTTGGAAGGTCGACTATGCGATCACCCATACCTGCTCCACGCGCATGCTTTCGCCCACGCTTTACCCGGCACCTGGCTGGAATTATCCCGATGTCGATCGACTCACCACGTTTTTCGACGAGCTGGAGGACCACCTGGACTACAAGCGCTGGTACTACGGGCATTTTCATCGTGACGCCAACCCAGCCGAGTGCCACACCGTGCTCTACGACTGTATTGTCCGCCTGGGCGACGAACTCCAGCCCTGGGATGTCGCGTAGGGGCGGGGTGGCTGGCTACTCGACCGTTACAGTGATGTTTTCCCGATGCGTGCGGATAACATCCCAGCTAAAGTGCTCGACCAGCTGCTCGGCAGAGCGCGGTGTGGCGTCCGGCGCGATGCCTGTTTGCCCGGCGAGCCAGCCCAGTAGTGCCTCGGGCGCGCCAAAGCGGGTGCGGAGCTCGCCCAGGTCCAGGTCGCGGTCGCGCTTGGAAAGGCGGCGGCCATCCGGCGACATGAGCAGCGGAATGTGCGCGTAGTGCGGCGTGGGAAGTCCCAACAGGTGTTGCAGGTAGATTTGGCGGGGCGTGGAGCCCAGCAGGTCGCATCCGCGCACGACTTCGGTGACGCCCATGGCAGCGTCGTCGACCACCACGGCTAGCTGGTAGGCAAAAACGCCGTCGCTGCGGCGCACCAAAAAGTCGCCGCACTCGGTGGCGAGTGCCTCGCATTGGGCTCCGTACGTGCGGTCAACGAATTCGATCACGTCGCCGGCGAGGTCGTCGACGGCGGGCAC